>CAJUFV010000153.1 GCA_910585795.1 uncultured Clostridia bacterium
AGAACATCAGGATTCTCACTCAAAACCTTCACAGTATTTAATATAATATCGTCAAAATCAATAGCATTGTTTTTCCTCAGCTTTGCCTGATACCGAAAATACACTTTTGATATTATGCTCATACGATAATCATTACGATACACATTTTCAAAAGTAGGCGCATCCATTAAATCATTTTTGGCATTGCTTATAATTGAAAGAACATTTCTTACCGGAAAACTTTTTTCATCAATATTAAGCTCTCTCAGACATTCTTTCATAAGGGTACGAGTATCCGAAGTATCATAAATTACAAAATCACGGCTATATCCAAGTAAATCTATACATGAACGCAAAATTCTTACACAAACGGAATGAAAAGTTCCTACCCACATATTTTTTGCTATTTCACCCAAAAGATTTTCAACACGCGTTTTCATTTCATTTGCGGCTTTATTTGTAAATGTAATCGCCAGAATATTCCATGGTTTTATATGCTTATCAGAAATCATATATGCTATACGGTTTACAAGAACAGTAGTCTTGCCGCTTCCCGCTCCAGCTAAAACAAGAACCGGTCCTTCTGTTGCCAGAACAGCCTCTTTTTGTCTGTCGTTTAGTTTATCTAGTAAATCACTCATTTTTGTTCTCCTAATAATTTATTATTTTTATTATACCACATTTCAAAAAAAATTTAAAGCCATTTCTTCAATATGTTTTGCAGTATAAGAGATAATTATTTCGGTAATTTTAAATGTGTGAAAGGTGGTGATATTTTTGAGAAAATCCTGTAGTTTTATATCAGCGTTATTAATTGTGATGTTTATTTTTCCATCTGCATACGCCCAAAGTACGGAAGTCATTCCCATAGGAAAAACCGTTGGTATACGTCTTTATACAGAAGGACTTCTTGTAATAGGTTCATCTGAGGTAAATGGAAGAAATATCGCAAAAGAATATGACATACAGGTTAACGACCATATTAATAAAATAAATGGAAAAACTATAGAAAATACTGAAGAATTTTCACAAATCGTTAATTCAAATCCAAATGGCGTCAATCTGTCTATCACAAGAGACGGTGAAAATCTTGAAATTAATACAATTCCAGAAAAAGATGAGGATGTCTACCGTCTGGGATTATGGGTACGTGACAGCACAGCAGGAATCGGTACTGTCACATATTATAATCCTCAGACAAAGGAGTTTGCCGCTTTAGGACATTCCATAAATGATGTTGATACAGGTAATATTTTATCCGTAAAGTCAGGTAATATTCTTAACTGCAATATTTTGTCCGTCAGAAAAAGCGAAAAAGGATTACCGGGTGAAATAAACGGTTCATTTGAAGGAGATACTATCGGCAACATAAGTATGAATTCTGATATAGGGATTTTTGGCACAATGACCTGCTCTGAATTTGATAGCGAAGGAACTACAATACCAGTCGCGGCAAAGGAACAAGTTCAGGAAGGTGAAGCATATATTCTATCCGATGCTTTTGGAAATGAAAACAACCAATATACTATTGAAATAAAAAAAATAACAAATTCCTCTGATAAAGGACTTGTCATTGAAATAACAGACCAGAGATTAAAAGAGATGGCCGGCGGTATTGTTCAAGGAATGAGCGGTTCTCCGATTATTCAAAACGGTATGCTCATCGGTGCCGTAACACATGTGTTTGTAAATAGTCCTTTAAAGGGATACGGTACACTTGCTGAAAATATGATTGATTTACAAAGAAAACATTCATTATAACAAAAACGGATAAAGGCTTTGCCTTTATCCGTTTTATAATTCTATCAATTCCTTAGAAGAACGTGTCAGATTTATAACCATATCATTTTGCAGAGCGATTAAATCTTCTATTCTAACTCCTCCAAAATCATCAACATAAATTCCAGGCTCTACCGTTATCACATGGCCGTTTTGCAGCGTCTCATTGCATTTAGGTGAAAACACAGGATTTTCATGAATTTCAATGCCTACACTATGTCCCAGAGAATGCCCGAAATTTTCTCCGTAACCCGCACTGGTAATAATCTGCCTTGCAGCTTCATCTATCTGACAGCACTGAATGCCTTGAATAATTTTTTCCAGTGCAGTATTCTGCGCATTCAGTACAATGTTATATATTTCCCTTTGTCTGTCATTCGCTTTTCCAACCACCACCGTTCTTGTCATATCCGAACAATAGCCTTCAAATACGCATCCGAAATCAAGCGTTAAAAAATCACCGTTTTCTATACATTTATCAGACGCAACGCCATGAGGCATTGCGCTCCTTATACCAGAAGCTGCTATTGTATCAAAAGATAACGCAGAGGCGCCTTGTTTTTTCATAAAAATTTCAATATCAAGAGCGATTTCTCTTTCCGTCATGCCCGCTGAAATTTTATGAATAATATAATCAAAAGCTCTGTCTCCTATTTCTTCCGCCTGAGCAATTTTTCTGATTTCATTATCATCTTTAATTTTTCTGGGTTCGTTAATCAAATTCTGCATTTCAACAAAATCCTGATTACCATTAAGTTTACTGCGCAGTTTTTTATATTCACTCACACTCATAACACATTCTTCATAGCCAATATATTTTTCCGGAATTTTAGAAAAAATTTTCTCAAATCCATTGTTTATATCAAGTACTTCAAAACCGTTTGCTTGTTCCTGCGCCTGAAGAATATAGCGCGAATCAGTTATAATATACTTGCCGCTATGAGAAATCAGCAAAAACGCGTCTCCGGACGTAAAACCACTATAGTAAAATATATTAGGATAACCGGTTATAAATACCGCTTCATTATCATGAAGCTTTTCACATAATTTATCGGCTCTGTTAAACATAGCATTACATCTCTTTTCAAATAAGCATTATCTTTCAGCAAGCGCCTCAAGCGCAAGCTCATACCCTTTAAAGCCAAGACCGCATATCTGACCTATACATTCAGAAACAATGACTGAGGTATGACGAAATTCCTCTCTTTTATGTATATTTGAAATATGCACCTCTATCACATCCATACTGACAGAACCAAAAGCATCACGAATAGCATATGAATAATGAGTAAATGCGCCTGGATTGATTATAATTCCATTATACCTTCCCATAGCACTGTGAATTTTTTCTACTATCTCTCCCTCAAAATTACTCTGAAAAAAATCAACCTCTACTCCAAGCTCACAAGCTTTTCTTTTAATACACTGCTCAAGGTCCTCAAGCGTGCTTTTACCATAAATGCCAACCTCACGCACACCAAGCATATTCAAATTAACACCATTAATAACAAGATATTTTTTCATTTTATATCCTTTCTATAATTTATCAATTTCACTAATAAGCTCATCGATAATTTCATGCTCTTTCACCTTGCGTATAATTTTGCCCTTTTTAAAGATAAGTCCTTCGCCCTTTCCGCCCGCAATACCTATATCTGCTTCGCGTGCTTCTCCCGGGCCGTTTACCGCACATCCCATAACGGCAATTTTAATATCTTTATTAATACCTTTTACGCGCCTTTCTATTTCATCGGCTATAGGTATCAGTTCTATCTGCGTTCTTCCGCAAGTAGGACAGGAAATAATTTCTGCTCCTGTTTTTCGTAAACCCAGTACTTTCTGAATATCATAGGCTGTATAAATTTCCTCGGCTGGATTTGCAGTAAGCGATACACGCATTGTATCACCTATCCCCTCTGCCAGCAGCACTCCTATACCAACAGATGACTTTATTGTGCCGCTTTTTAGTGTCCCTGCTTCAGTTACTCCTATATGCAAAGGAATATCTGATATTTTATCAAATTTCCTATATGCATCCAGCATTTTAGGAACATCTGATATTTTTATTGAAACAACAATATCATCAAAATTCAGGTCTTTCAAGATTGATACATGCCTCAGTGCGCTTTCTACTAACGCGTCTGCTGTAGGTCCTCCGTATTTTTGCAAAAGCTCCTTTTCAAGCGAACCGCCGTTAACACCTATCCGTATAGGAATCTCTCTTTCCTTCGCCATTTCGACAACCTGCTTTACTCTGCTTCTGTCACCAATATTTCCCGGATTAATCCTTACCTTATCAGCTCCGTTTTTCATACATTCCAGCGCAAGCCTGTAATCAAAATGAATATCAACAACAAGAGGTATATGAATTTGTCTTTTAATTTCCGCTACAGCCTGAGCCGCCTTCATATCAGGTACAGCAACGCGTATTATCTCACAACCCGCGTTTTCCAGTTCAATAATCTGATTTACCGTTGACGTCACATTGCGTGTATCTGTATTACACATTGACTGTATCGCAACAGGATTATTTCCGCCTACTTTAATTCCGCCTATATTTACAATTCTCTTTTGTTTTCTCATAAATTACCTCACAAATAATCTCATAATATCGTGAAAGGATATGAACACTATAAACAATAATAACAGAAGCATACCGATTCCATGTACAATTCCTTCCTTATCCGGCGGTATTGATTTTCTTCTTATCATTTCAATAATCACAAATAAAATTCTTCCGCCGTCAAGCGCTGGAATTGGCAGTAAATTAAATATACCCAAATTTATTGTGAGCAGCGCCACAAGATTAAGAACATTAAGTAAACTGTATCTTCCTGAATTTACTGCTGTATTTACCTCACTCACAATACCCACAGGCCCGGACATTTCATCAACTCCGACTCTGCCTGTAACAAGCTGCCACAGCGACTGATAAACAAGCTTTACAACAAATTTTGTTTCATTCCAAGCCTCACCCCATACATTAAAAATTGTAATATCCTTCTTCTGAGGTGTAAACCCTATAATATATCTTGTCGCGTTCTGCGTCTGTCCTACAAGCGCGTCATTTTTAGGCATATCCGCACTATATTCTACAAATCGTCCGGTAGTATAGCCATTTATTGTACTGTCTATCTGTACACCTTTATCTGTATATGTGGTATTAACAAGCTGCTCTGTCGGCTTAAACGAAAATTCAAGAATTTCATTATTTCTTTTTATTTTCATTTCCGCCTCTTCATCCTTCTTAAAATTTTGCGTATACAGTGTTATATCATTATAAAAGCTGACATGCTTACCGTTTATTTCAATAATTTTATCTCCTGTCTGTATTCCGGCCTGCTCAATATAGCTGTGCTCAACAACCTTATCTATAACATTTGTACTTACTGACGGCAGAGAAAATACAATAGCTACAAATAGAATAAAACCAAGTATAACATTAAACATACCTCCGGCTACAAGAACAAGCAGTCTCTTCCACGGCTTCTGATTTGAAAATGCTCTGGGGTCAGTATTATCTGCTTCATCCTCTCCGTCAAATTTACAATATCCTCCTAACGGAAGAGCGCGCAGAGAATAAACTGTCTCGCCCTTTTGCCTTTTAAATATTGCGGGCCCCATTCCTACCGCAAATTCATCAACTTTAAAATTAAGAATTTTTGCCACAATAAAATGTCCGAATTCATGCAATGAAATCATCACAAGAAACATTACTATAGATACAATCGCTGTTATCAAATCATATTCTCCTTTTTATAGACTTACTATATACAATTTCTCTTGCTGCTTTATCAGCAGCAAAAATGTCCTCAACAGAAGGATTTTTAATATTTTCTACAGAAAGCATGGCTTCTTCAATAGCCTCTGATATTCCCAGATATGATAGTTTTCCGCGCATAAATAAATCCACTGCCGCTTCATCAGCGCTATTGAACAGAGTTGGTTTTATTCCTCCGTTTTTCAACGCGCTGTAAGCCAGACTAAGCGCACAAAACGTATGCATATCAGGTTCTTCAAAGGTTAATGCTGAATATTTTGTAAAATCAAGCTCATTATTTTTCATAGGCAATCTGTTCGGATACGTAAGAGCGTACTGAATAGGCAATCTCATATCAGGAATACCCAACTGCGCAATAATACCGTTATCCTTAAATTCTACCATTGAATGAACTATACTTTGACGATGTACAAGCACCTTGATATTTTCAGTATCAAACAGCCATTTAGCCTCAATAACCTCAAGCCCCTTATTAACAAGAGTTGAAGAGTCAATTGTAACCTTTGCTCCCATATTCCAGTTAGGATGTTTTAAAGCATCCTCAGGTGTAATATTGCATAATTCATTACGTTTTTTTCCAAAAAAAGGTCCTCCGGAAGCTGTCAGTAAAATCTTCTTTATTTCACCTCGGTCACGGCATCCCTGAAGAGACTGAAATATTGCGCTATGCTCACTGTCCACAGGTAAAATCTGTACATCATTATCCTTTGCCAGTCGCGTTATAATATGTCCTCCTGTGACAAGAGTTTCCTTATTTGCAAGAGCAATGTTCTTCTTTGCCTTTATTGCTTCTATTGTAGGCTCAAGGCCCGCGATACCAACAACTGCTGTCACTACAGTTTTTGCGCTGTCAATGGACGCTGCTTCATTCAGTCCGTTTCTGCCTTCAACTACTTTAATGTCTGTATCCGCCAGTTTTATCGTCAATTCTTTTGCTTTTTTTTCATCTGTCACACATACCAACTTAGGCTTGAACTCTCTGGCCTGTTTTTCAAGCAGTTCAATATTAGAATGAGCAGACATTGCCTCTATACTTATACCTTTATACTCCCTGGCAATTTCAAGAGTCTGCGTGCCTATAGAGCCTGTTGAACCTAATACTGATATTTTGTGCTCAAATTCCGTTTTTCTATTACGCAATTTATCTATACTCCTTATTATGTAGTATTTATACTTTTATTATTTTAGAAT
>CAJUFV010000154.1 GCA_910585795.1 uncultured Clostridia bacterium
ATGAAATTTGCAATAAAAGACTTGCACTTTTTGTAAATAAATTATATAATATTTTACAGAACTATTTTTTGAAAGGAAACTGAAAAATGGAAAAATATGAAAAGATAAAATCCTTTGACCCTGAAATCTATGCAGCCATTCAGGACGAAACAAACCGTCAGCAAAACAAAATTGAGCTGATTGCTTCGGAAAACTTCGTTTCCGAAAGAGTTATGGAGGCAAACGGTTCTCCCCTTACTAACAAATACGCAGAGGGTTATCCGGCTAAGCGTTATTACGGCGGATGCGAGCATGTAGATGTTGTTGAAAATCTTGCCATTGAAAGGGCGAAAGAGCTTTTTGGAGCCGCTTACGCAAATGTACAGCCTCATTCAGGAGCGCAGGCCAACATGGCCGTTTTCTTCGCGCTGCTCACCCCCGGAGACACTGTTCTTTCAATGAGTCTCGCGCACGGCGGACATCTAAGCCACGGTTCACCTGTAAACATGTCCGGCAAATACTTTAACATTGTTCCGTATGGAGTGACAGAGGATACAAACACCATAGACTATGATGAGGTGAGACGCATCGCCCTTGAATGTAAACCAAAGCTTATACTTGCAGGCGCTTCCGCTTATCCGCGTACCATTGACTTTGAAAAATTCGCCGATATCGCAAGCGAAGTCGGAGCATATTTTATGGTTGATATGGCGCATATTGCCGGCCTTGTCGCGGCAGGCTGCCACCCGTCTCCTATGCCTTACGCAGATGTTGTTACTACTACTACACACAAAACGCTGAGAGGCCCGCGCGGCGGTCTTATTCTCACAAATAATGAAGAGCTTGCAAAAAAAATCAACAAAGCTATTTTCCCCGGTATTCAGGGAGGTCCGCTTATGCATACTATCGCGGCAAAAGCAGTTTGCTTTAAAGAGGCTCTTGACCCAAGCTTTAAAGAATATGCACAGCAGGTAGTGAAAAATGCTCAAACGCTTGCGGATACGCTTATAAACGAGGGCTTCAGACTAGTTTCTGACGGCACAGATAATCACCTGATGCTGCTTGACCTCACAAATATGGATGTTACAGGAAAAGACGCCGAAAAAATGCTTGATGAAGTTGGTATTACAGTAAACAAAAACGCAATTCCGTTTGATACCAGAAGTCCGTTTATTACAAGCGGTATCAGAATAGGAACTCCCGCGTCCACCTCAAGAGGCTTCAAGGAAGAGGATATGATTGAAGTTGGTAAGCTTATCGCTCTTACCATCAAGGACTTTGAAAACAGCAAAAACGAAATAAGAGCAAGGGTAAAAATCCTTTGTGATAAACACCCGTTATATAAATAATTTGTAATACACAGCGGATTTTGAAAAAATTTCAAAATCCGCTTTTTTTCTCTTGACAAACAAAAAAAATTATGATAATATATAAAAGCTATATGGCTCGTTGGTCAAGCGGTTAAGACTCCGGCCTCTCACGCCGGCAACGCGGGTTCGATTCCCGCACGAGTCACCATATAAAACCGTGTAAATACTTGAAACACAAGTGTTTATACGGTTATTTTTTTATGTTATACGAGGTATGGTATTATGAAAACATTATATATGATAGGCGACACAATGGGGGCAGGCAAAACGACAATTTGTCAACATCTGAAAAGAAAGCTGGACAATAGTGTTTTTCTTGACGGCGACTGGTGCTGGGACATGCACCCATTCCAAATAACAAAAGAAACAAAAAAACATTGTTCTTGATAATATCTGCTATACGCTTAATAATTTTATAGAATGCTCCGCATTTAAAAATATTATATTTTGCTGGGTACTGCATGAACAAAATATAATAAATACTATACTGTCACGTCTACATCTATGAGATTGCAAAATAATATGCGTCTCACTGATTTGCAGTAAAGATATACTGATAACGCATTTACAGAAGGATATCGAACATGGATTACGTACTCCTGATATTATAGAACGAAGCATTGAGCGTATTCCATTATATAATAATCTAAATACAATAAAAATAAATGTTTCTGATAAAAACGCAGAACAAATCTCAAATGAAATTATATATCTGGACAACTCATAAAATATCTACTATTTTGTTATCCTATTTTTATAAAACTGTAACATACTATAAATTGTATATAAAGTAAATTCATGATATGATAAAAGTAATATGTCACAGGAGGATAAATAATGGCTAAAAAACCAATTATATATCAGGTCAGCATGGACAAAATACGTGAGTTTGTCTCTCAGGACAAACGACATTTTTTCAGAAAGCCTGATTTTTCACGATTACAAGACCCTGCATATAAAAAATATCTGATAAAGCGTACAATTATATATCTTTTTCTTGCGGTTTTTACTACCATGTTCATGCTGCTCATGTCAGCCTCAACCAGTCCGCTGTACACAGATTATTGTGACGGCGATTCAAGCATTTTCATGCTAATCGGAAAAGCAATATCTCAGGGAAAAAATGTATATACAGATTATTTCGACCACAAAGGTCCTCTTCTTTTCTATCTCAATGCCCTCGGATATATTATGACAGGCACAAAAACGGGAGTATTCATTATACAATGTGTAATGATATGGCTCACCGCTATATTTATGTATAAAACAGCGCGCATTTTTACAAAAACATTTCGTTCGCTTATATGCGTTATCATTTCCATACTGGCCTTCGCCTCAACCATCAGCGACGGAAATCTGAGCGAGGAATATTGTCTGCTGTTTTGCATGATACCGATATATCTTTCGATAAAGTATATCACAAAAAATCCTGACGCTCCTCACAGCAGAGGATATATGTTCATATATGGAATATGCTTCGCCATATGCGCATTTATACGCATAAATAACGGTATAATGATTGGCGGCATTGTACTTGTAACACTTGTTACAGATTTTATAAATGACCATGTGTACGACTCACTGAAAAATCTGCTATTTTTCATACTTGGCCTCATAGCGGTTTTTATACCTGTTTGTCTTTTTTTCTTTATAAAAGGTACTCTGTCTGATATGATTTTTGCCACCTTTATATTTAATCTGCTCTATGCTTCAGAAGGTTCAGCAGAAAAAACAGGCTCCGCCGTTACACTGCTTCTGCAATGGGCTTTGCCTGTATTAATACTGATATTCATAACTACAGTATTTTCAAAAAGACTTAACCCGAGAATTTCATCGCTTATTACAACCATTTCTGTTTTTTCACTTATACCGGTGCTTCTCGGTTTCAGCTACACCCACTATTATACCTCTCTGATACCGATTATTCTTATATATACAGCGGTATTTTTCTTTGTGGGATGCAGAAAAATAACATTTCTTTCTGTGCTGCTGTGTATTATAATGGCGCTGCCGCTGTACAGTTACTTTATAACGCTGCCTTCTAATATTCAGCATTACGCAAACAAACTGTATCGACAAAATAATCCCATAGTTTACAAGGATATTCATACCGACATTTATTACAGCGCAACAGAGCTTTCAGCATATATTCCGCCCGAAGAACGAAATAGCGTATTCGGATACGACATTTCCTCAGCATGGTTTCTTCAGGCAGATATTATGCCATGCTACCGCTTATTTACGCTTCAGGAAAGCTGGTCAAGCCACTACCCTGAATTCGGCCGGGAAATTAATCAGATGATGCTTGATACACCGCCCAAATGGGTTGTTATTCACAATATTGATATTATAGAAAGCAGACAATTTTTAAATATTATCAACACGAACTATGAGCTTATATCTGAATGCGGATATGACTTACTTTACAGGCGCAAAGTATTATAGAATAGAAAAAGCTTCCGGAAAAATTTCCGGAAGCTTTTTCTATTCTATAATACTTTCATCACGTCCAAACATACTGCCAATATTTATATTTCCGAAGCTGTCAACCTTCTTTCCGTCCATAAGAAACTGAACACGTTCTATAGAATCAAGCTCCGTAAGCGAATTTACTATAGAATATATCACCATTATTTCCTTTTCAGGCGTTCCCGCATTCTTATCAAGAAAATTTGATTTAAAGCTTACAAAACAAATATTATTCGAGGTCTCAACATTCAGCAGCACAGTGCCGGAATGAAGAGCGCTCATAACATTTTCGTTTGCAGAACCTTTTATCAGCTCATTTATAATATATCTGGCAATAGGCTGCTGGTCATTAACCTTTACTATACGTGTTTCACGCACAAGCTTCTGATTGTCTTTAGATGGAAAATACAATGTAATTTCACGCATTTCACTGTTATATGTATCAGTAGCCAAATTAATATCCTGATTTGTCAGATAACCGATAATAGCGCCGTCAGAAGTATACATATCTCTGCCCTCAATAACTACCTTAACGCTTTCTATCCCTTCCGCCGCGCATAAAGATTTCACAACCGCATATACAGTAAGTATATCCTTCGTACTGTCACCTGTCAGAAATTCCTCTGAAAAATTAACAACAACACTGCCCGTCTCAACCCCCTCAACAGACAACAGCTGAGTTTTTTTCTCGATAATGCGCATATGCTTTCCGTTATCCGGACCTCTCCTCAATTCTTCTATTATAGACTTAACCAAATCATAGTTATTTTTGTACTTTATCTCATGATTTTCAGCCTCAATAGCAGTCATAGACTCATTGAAAAAGTACATTTCCCCGCTATATTTTTCCGGTGCGTAATCACTCCTTAAAACAACAAAAATCCCAAGAGACACAGCCGCAGCCAAAATGACTGCTATAGATATAATTATTCCCTTCCTCTTCATTGCGTCAGCCTCCTATACTCTTTCTGTACGGCAGTCTGATTGTAAATATACTGCCGACCTCAGAGGCATTAACAACCTCCACAGTACCTCCGTGCATTATAACAGCCTCCTTTGCGATTGCCAAGCCAAGTCCTGTTCCGCCTGTATCACGCGCGCGCGAATCATCAAGACGGTAAAAACGCTCAAAAATCCTGTCACGCTCCTCCTCGGGTATTCCGGGTCCGTTATCCTCGATTCTGATTATCATATCCGTACTGTCAGCAGTCACATCAATATGAACAAAACCGCCCTCCGGAGAATACTTAATAGCGTTATCTGAAATATTATATATTGCCTCATATATTTTATCATAATCCATAAGAGCCGGAGCAAGCTCTGTATCATGATAATCTGTGTATATTACTATATCTTTTGACTCCGCTATAGGCGTCAGCTTTTTCACCACATGGTTTATAAGCATCTTTATATATACTTCCTCTATATTAAGCGACGCGGCTCCGGAGTCAAGCTTTGTAAGTACCAGCAGTCTCTCAACGA
This sequence comes from uncultured Clostridia bacterium, assembly GCA_910585795.1. Taxonomy (GTDB): domain Bacteria; phylum Bacillota; class Clostridia; order UBA1381; family UBA1381; genus Hominilimicola. Next base: position 5,301 of record CAJUFV010000154.1, read on the forward strand.
TTCTTGTAAGCCTGTCAACCTCGTCTGACATATCAGTTAGAAATTCTCTGATAACCGAAAAGTCCAGATTTTCCGCCGCCACAAGGCTGTCACAAATAAGCTTAATACCGGCCATAGGAGTTTTCAGCTCATGCGATGCGTCTGAAACAAATTTACGGCGTTTTTCCTCCAGCAATCCTAGCTCATCACACATATAATTGAGCGTTTCACCCATTTGAGCAATTTCATTACGCCCCTTGACATTCACGCGCTTCGTAAAATTCCCCTTTGAAATTTCACGCGCCGCTGCCCTGAATTCCTGCAGCGGAGAAGTGATAATCGAACTCATTCCAAGACTCAGCATACCTATAAGAATTATTATCAGTGTACTGAATACGATAAGACTTGTCCGTGTCGAACGGATAGTATCATCAATAGCATTTACAGAGTCTGCCAGATAGACACAGCCTATTACATTTCCGCTCTCCTTTATAGGAACGGCAACGCTTATAAGGCGCATATCATTTTCCGCGTCCGTTATAGTATCCTCCTGCTCACCGTCAAGCGCATGCTTCATAACATCACGCATAAACACTCTGCCGATAAGGTCTGACTCCTCATTTGTATCATACAGCACGCTGTACGAAGTATTTGTTACCACTCCCCTTATACTTGTACCTGCAAGACTCTGTTCAACAACATCCGAAAATTCATCTGCGCTGACAGCAGAAATATCACTTCCCCATCCGTCAGATATAATTTCTGAAATAATATTTGCCTTCGCGAACATAGTAACAGTTTCCGCGCTGTACAGATTCTCGCTCAACAATCCAATTATGTAAACAGTCATCAAAACAAGCGTTGTTACAATAATAGCAAGATATGTCGCTATCATTGTAAAACGCATTGAATTGAGTATATTCCTTATTTTTTCCCCCAGCTTAATCTTTTTTATAGTAATAGCCCACACCCCACTTTGTTCTTATATAAGCAGGCTCAGCAGGATTTTTTTCTATTTTTTCCCTCAGCCGTCTTATATGCACATCCACTGTCCTGACATCACCCGGATAGTCAAAGCCCCATGCAATATCAAGCAAATTTTCTCTTGTATATACCTTTCCAGGATTCCTCATGAACAGCTCCAGCAGGTCAAATTCCTTGCTTGTCAGCTCAATTACCTTGTCGTTCATCATGACTCTTCTAAAATTGTAATCCAGCGTTATATCTCCTGAAATAATCAGCTTATCCTTTTCACTCTTCGGAGCAGGATTTACTCTTCTAAGAATTGCTTTTATCCTTGCTGTAACCTCGCGTATATTAAACGGCTTTGTCATATAATCATCCGCACCGTATTCAAGTCCAAGTATTTTATCTATATCCTCACTCTTTGCCGTAAGCATGATTATAGGAACATTTGAAAAACCTCTTATAGTCCTGCATACCGTAAAGCCATCTACCTTGGGCAGCATAAGGTCCAGCAATATTATATCAATAGTATCGTCATGCGCAAGACGAATTGCCTCCTCTCCGTCAAAAGCAGTTAATACGCTGTATCCCTCCTGCTCCAGATTGAACTTTATCCCCTTCACCAAAAGCTTTTCATCATCTACAACCAATACCCTCATCCGTTTTCTTCCTTTCTAAAGCTTCTATTCCGCGCATATATAATCCTTTATGGCTTCAAATTTCTTTTCTCTTATTCCAGATACATTCATAATTTCTTCAATAGTCCCATACGGTCCGTTCTTCGTTCTGTAATCTATTATCCTCTGCGCAAGCGTTTCACCTATGCCGCTGAGCTTTACAAGCTCAACTTTATCCGCAGAATTAATATTTATTTTACCGTCGGTCTCTTTATCACCGGACTCTTCTATATATAATGCGCCATCATCCGTAGCAGCTGTTTCCATTATAAACGCGTCATCCTCAAAATATTCAACTGCATAGCCTGCCGCCGCTATTAATACAAATAAAACTATCGCAATAATAACTTTCGCCTTTTTATTCAAATAAATCATTTTATCCTCCAAAAGCATTCATCATAGGTATCTTATACTATATACATAATATAGTATATCACAATTATTTCTTTTTTCCATATTTTTTTTCAATTGTAAAGAAAATTTTATTGCATTGTAATTATTATTTCGATATAATATAAAGAAAACAATGAATGAAACCTTAACGGAGGAATTTACTATAATGAAAAACAAACGAATTATTTCTTTAATACTTACGGCATTTATTTCCCTTGTGCCGTTTTCGCCTGTGCTTGCCGAGCCTTCACCATCTCCGAACGCCGCGGCATCATCGACTGTAACATCACCTGACGGAACAACACGCACTGTAACCTCCGGCGATACCACATCTTCCCCTCAGCCAACAGTCTCCGGCGGAAACAGTACTGATACAACTGCTGAAGCTTCTCCGGCTCCAGCAGACACTCCTGTCCCTCAATCCTCTCTGGGTCAGGGAATCACAATGGAGGATTCATCACTGACTCCTCCCAATATTCAATACGCTCAGTCAGCTCTTCTTATGGACATGGCGTCCGGACGTGTTTTATACAGCAAAAATATTGACGACAGGGTGTTTCCAGCCAGCACAACAAAAATAATGACAGGAATACTCGCTCTCGAAATGGGAAATATGAGCGACACTGTAACCGCTACCTACGAGGCATTAAAAAGTATTACTCTTGACGATTCTCAGATGGGTATTCTTGTAGGTGAAGAGCTTACTATGGAACAGCTTGTAAAATCAATGCTTATATACAGCGCTAACGATTCCGCTAATGTAATCGCCATACAGCTTGCAGGCTCGATAGACGCTTTTGTTGAGATAATGAACAAAAAAGCTCAGGAGCTTGGCATGACAGGTACACATTTCGTCAACCCCTGCGGTTCACATGATGATAACCACTATACTACCGCGCGCGACCTTGCTATATTATCAAAATACGCAATGCAAAACGAACAGTTCAGGGAAATAGTAAAAACTCCGATTTATAAAATACCGGTAACAAACAAATACACGCTGGGTGAACGTATTCTTGTAAATACAAACATGTTTTTAAGCACGGCGCGTTCAACCTATTATTATTACCCGCCCGCTATCGGCATAAAAACCGGCCACACCTCACAGGCAGGCTACTGCCTTGTTTCAGCGGCGGCATATAACAACACGGAATTTCTTGCAGTCGTGATGAACTGCGCTAATGTTGACACAAAAGAGCAAGCCTATTCATATATAGACTCAAAAACACTTTTTGAATTTGGTTTTGATAATTATCAGCATCAACTGCTTTCCTCGGCAGGCGATATAGTGTATGACTCCAAAGTATACGAGGCAAAAAACGATATACGCGTTGCGCTTACGGTTGAAAACGATGTGTCAGCTTTAATTCCAAACACAGACAGCAGTATTGAAGAAGTTACCCCTAACGTTGACATCCCCGAGCGTGTAGACGCACCTATACACAAGGGTGATATAATAGGCACTATAACCTACTCCTACAAAGGTACGGCTGTAGGCTCAGCCAATCTGGTTGCTACAAATGATGTTGAGAGAAATCATCTTCTGCATGTATTCCATCTAATTATAGGCGTCATTACCAGTCCGTTCTTCTTTATTCCCGCAATAATGCTTATTCTTGTCATACTTTTCGCAAAACAGAGAAAGAAAAAGCGTGAAAGACAGAAGCGTATACAGCAGCTCAAACGCAGCAGACAGCATAATTATCCTGAAAACGAAACAGGCAAACGCACTCCAAACAGAAACGCGTCACGCACGGAACGTATAGACCGCGAAACAAAAGGCTCAAACTCAAGATACAGAAAATAAAAGCTATAAAAACAGCGTTCAATTATGAACGCTGTTTTTATGTTAAATTCTATTTTAAAATTTTTGCTCCGTTTAAAATAAGCTTTTCCGTAAGCGCCGCCATTTCTGTCGACGTTTCCTTCATACCGCTCATCAGCCACGCTCCGCATATACCTATACATCCTGAAACTATATAATGATAAAAATAATCAAATTCACTGTTATTCCCTATGTTAAATATTTTTTGAATATCCGCAAAGCACTTCTCTCTTATAATCTGTTTCAGCTTATCAATGAACGCAGCGTCACCGTTTCTGCCAAGCATTACACGCGCAAGATCTGAATTTTCAGCAAGCAGATTAAAAAGCTCAACCAGCATAGGAAATAACTCATCTGCGCTTTTCTTAGGCTTCAGACTGTCAGCTATATGATGACTGTCAACTATTTCATTAAACTTTTCAAAAATCTCATTTTGCAGCTGTTCAGACATATCATAAACATCACGGTAATGCAGATAAAATGTCCCCCTGTTTATATCAGCTATCTCGGCAATTTCCCGCACACTTATATTATTAAGCGGCTTTTCCAGAAGTAATCCTGCCAATGCTTTTGTCATTGCCTTTTTTGTTTTTCTTATTCGTCTGTCCTCTGTCTGTGCCATAATAAATCTCCTTTAAAATTAACACTTTTGCATATAAGTGTTAATTAATCGTCAAATAACGAAAGTTTGCATATTGTATTATTGAACCATCGTATATATAATATATTATAATCGCTTAATCAACATTTGTCAATAATCAATCGAGGGAGGGATTCGATGAGCGGTCATAAAACATCACTTCTGGAAAAAGCCGCCGCGTTTATCGTTGATAAACGCAAGGGCATTTATTTAATATATATTCTTTTTGCAATTTTCAGTATATTTTCTTCTGGCTGGGTATCTGTTAACAATAATATCACCGACTATCTGTCAGAAGAAACCGAAACACGACAGGGACTTACAGTTATGGAGGATGAATTCATCACATATGCCACAGCAGAAATTATGGTAGATAATATTGCTTTTGCAGACGCGGAAAATCTGCGCGAGGAATTGAAAAGCATAAACGGCGTAAAAGACATTGTATTTGACGATACAACCGCGCATTATACCGAAGCCGCCTCTCTGTTTTCCATAACCTTCAACGGTGAAGCTGATGATGAAATTTGTGAAACCGCTCTTGCCGAGATTGAGAAGCATTTGGCGGACTACGACGTATATGTTTCGGCAACTCTCGGAAACACAAGCGCGGAGACTACCGCGAAAGAAATGAATCTTGTAATGATTATCGCATGTATAATTATTTTATCTGTTCTGCTCTTTACATCACGTACATATATGGAGGTGCCGGTTCAGATTTTAACCTTTGGTATGGCTGCGATTTTAAATAAAGGTACAAATTATATGTTCGGAACCATATCCTTTATCTCAAATTCTATCGCTGTCGTACTCCAGCTCGCTCTTGCCATAGATTACGCTATTATTCTCTGTCACAGATACACCGAAGAACGAGAAACAAAAGACGCGCGGGAAGCTGTCATTACCGCTCTGTGCAAGGCTATTCCGGAAATATCAGGAAGCTGTCTTACAACACTTTCAGGTCTTGCGGCAATGAGCTTCATGAAATTTCAGATAGGCTTTGACATGAGTATCGTGCTTATTAAAGCAATCATTATAAGCATCATATCCGTATTTACGCTTATGCCCGGACTTCTGATGTCGTTTTCATCACTTATTGACAGAACACATCATAAAAACTTTGTTCCGAAAATAACCGCATGGAGCAACGCGGTTGTGAAAACCCGTTTTATTACTCCATACATTTTTGCTGCTTTGGTTCTATGCGCGTTTTTCCTATCAAACAACTGCCCGTACGCTTACAGTCAGACCAATCTTACCACCATATCAAAAAATGATTCACAGATTGCAAAGGAAATGATAAACAGTACATTCAGCACATCAAATGTACTGGCTGTGCTTGTTCCGTCAGGCGATTATGAAAAAGAGCAGTCACTTCTGTCTGAGCTTGAACGTTATCCTGAGGTTGACACTGTCACAGGCTTAGCTTCCGTAGAAGCTATTGACGGCTACTCTGTAGGCGACAGTCTGACGCCCCGTGAATTTTCTGAGCTTACTGATATTGATATTGAAGCAGTACGGCTTATATATTCAGCCTATGCGGCTGACAAGGAAAGCTATGGCAAAATCATAGGCGGTATTGATGATTATAAAATAGCTCTGCTGGATATGTTTGATTTTGTATACAATGTTATAGAAGACGGATATATTTCTCTTGACAACGACGCGCGGAAAAAGCTAGACGAATTAAATGACAAGCTTACAGACGGCAAAGACCAGCTTGGAAGTGATTCATATACTCGTTTGGTTCTGAATTTAAATTTACCTGAGGAAAGCGCCAAAACCTTTGAATTTTTAGACACAGTAAGAAATACGGCAAAAAAATATTATGCTGAAAACGTTATTCTGGCCGGCAATTCAACAAGCAACTTCGACCTCTCCTCTACCTTTGGAAAGGATAACCTTATGATAAGTATTTTGTCAATTTTATTTGTACTGATTGTTCTGTTTTTTACATTTCAGTCAGCAGGAATACCTATTATATTAATTTTAGTTATTCAGGGCAGTATATGGCTTAATTTCTCATTTCCTACACTACAAAACAAGCCGCTGTTCTTTTTAAGCTACCTTGTTGTCAGCTCAATACAAATGGGAGCTAATATAGACTACGCCATAGTTATAACAAATCGTTATACAGAATTCCGGAGAGAAATGAACAAATTTGACGCAATAAGAAAATCTCTCGACCTAGCCTTCCCCACCATCTTCACGTCAGGAAGTATTCTTGCTTTCGCAGGCATCGCGATAGGCTTTCTATCCTCTGAGCCAGCCATTGCGTCTATCGGTATCTGTCTCGGCAGAGGAACTATAATCTCCATCATACTAGTCATGGGGATATTGCCGCAGCTTCTTGTATTAGGTGACTATATTATTGAAAAAACTTCTTTTAATATAAAAGACCACATAAGGATAGGAGGACATTATGATGAAAAAGCATAAAATATGCGCCGGTATTCTTGTCATATCAATACTAATATGCTTATTTACTCCTATATTTGCCGAAAGTAATGTCATCACTATTTCAAGTGAGAAGGATTTTGCGGAGTTCTCTAAAAGCTGTTCTCTTGACACATGGTCCCAGGGAAAAACTGTGAATTTAAGCTGTGATATTAATATCGAAAGCAATAATTTTTCTCCTGTTCCTATTTTCGGAGGAACGTTTAACGGAAACGGATATACCATATCAGGATTAAAGCTCTCGCAAAACGGTTCTAATTTGGCGCTGTTCCGATACATACAACACGGCGGAAAGGTATCAAATCTTAATATACAAGGGACATTTCTTCCCAATGGTTCAAAAAGCGTTATAGGCGGTATTGCCGGCGAAAATTCCGGCATTATAGAACAGTGCAGCTTTGAAGGCAAAATAAAAGGAGAAAGCTCTATAGGAGGCATTGCCGGAAAAAACACCGTTAGCGGACAAATTATTTCCTGTACTGTATCAGGCAGTATAAACGGTGAAAGCTTTACAGGCGGTATTGCCGGCGAAAATTCCGGCTTAATTTTAAGCTGTACAAATAACGCCGAAATAAATACGCAGTATGAGGAAAAGAAAAAAGACATTTCTAATATAAATACTGACGCCGGAGCTATTGTTGAAAACTACAAAAGCGATAAAGAAGAAAATGAAGAAAAAAATATTCTGGGTCATACAGATACAGGCGGTATTTCCGGATATTCAGACGGTATTATACAGGGCTGCGCAAACAACGCAGCCGTCGGTTACCGTCATACAGGCTATAATGTGGGCGGAATCAGCGGCAGGCAATCCGGTTATCTTTTGAGCTGTACAAATAACGGATATATCCAGGGCCGCAAGGATGTCGGGGGTATAACGGGACAGGTGGAACCGTACATTATATTAAATGTTTCCGAACATGCACTAAGCAATATACAAACAGAGCTTGACCGTCTTCACACAATGGTAAACACATTTATATCAGATACAGATACAATCAGCGATAATACCAGCCGTCACATGGATAATTTTTCCATACTGATTAAAAGCGCACGGGACAGCGCGGAAACAATGCTTAATACAGGTTCCGAGTTTATTGACGATAATTTGGGAGAGATAAATACGCAAACCGCTATTATATCAGACACGCTTGACAAGCTTGTTCCTGTCTTTGACAATTTAGAAAAAAGCGGTGAAGAGTTAACAATAGCGCTTGAAGCTTTATCCTCTGCTCTTGACAGTATAGAGCTTGAAACCCCTGATTTACATGACGAGATTGAAAGCATAAGCGCTGCCGCAAGCGACATCACCAGCGCTGAGCGAAGTCTGAGCAGAGCCATATCACGGGCTAGACGCGCTGTC
>CAJUFV010000155.1 GCA_910585795.1 uncultured Clostridia bacterium
GGTATAATGTATATAAAAGCAGAAAAAAGGATAAAAAACAAGATATATAACGTGGACGTTTAGAGTATTTTAGACCGCATAAAACCTATACTTTCAAGGCTTGAAACACGCAACCCCTTATGTTTATATTCAAGGGTGCGAAAATGCGGTTTAAAATTTCCACGATAAAAGACGCAGACCGAACAAGTCTGCGTCTTAAATTTAGCTTATTTCTGTAAATATGTATTTTGCGCTTCATTCAGCAGTTTTCTTGCTATTGTAAAGTCTGCGCTGTCAACAGGTGGTACATTCCAATAACAGAAATCGCCTACCATATCCGTATCGGGATTGAATGATGCGTCAGCGGCTTTGTAAATCATTATCCGCGCTTCATCATAGGCGGTATTGTAATCTTTTCCGTTCTGTACCTCTGTAAGCAAGTCAGCAAGTAGCACCTTTAATTTTTCTTCGGTTTGTGTGTAATAGTCGGGGCGCAACAGTAAATCACGATAATAGCGGATTGCGTTCTGTGCGATAGGTGATAAGATACTATAACCGCTGCCGTTTGTTTGATGTGAGATAACTGCTTTTCTAATTCTTGTATTCGCATATCCTGCGGCTAATCCATAGCCGAGTTTGTCCGCTTGTACCTCGTCAAGAATATCACCGATTAAATTCTCAACGATTTGTATTTGATTTTCCGTAGCATTTAGCGGAGTAGTTTCTCTCGGAATACCCGCCGCCTTTGCCGTAATATTTGGCAGTGTCAAAATAGCTATGATTATATATGTATTAAATTTCTTCATTTTCAAAACCTCCGTAAACATAATTTCTTAGTATAAATTCTTCTGCTCGGCTTTTTACCGAGTTCATTTGCCGTACCCACTCCATTTGGTCAGTAGATTTCAATGCTTCTGTTATACCCTCATTTTTAGACATAGTAGGAATAAGCCTGTCCAATTCATCACAGCACAATTTGTTGACATCTTCAAGGTGTTGTAAAAGCGTACCGTTCATCATCATAACTGAATATATTGTGTTGTGATATTCTTGCAAGAATGTACGACGTAACATTCCGTATTTGCCGATAGCGTACCTCTTGTCAGGTACGGTCAGCGCAGGGATATAGTAATCTCCGACTTTTACAAAATCAATTTCCATTTGCGTTTCCTCCGTTCTTATGATATAGTAGTTATATGAATATATGTGAAATTATCAGGTTTCCACCGCCTTTCAGCTATATATAACTACATTTCAGATTATCGCAAATGAACCGCAGCCATATATATTGTATTAGGTGAATTCGATTGATTATTTCATTCACCCTTTACAGTATAACTCGTAAAATTCATTCATCAGATTTAGGAATGGCGTAAAATCACTATCCGTTTGATTTGCGCTGTCAATGTTATTATTGATTGCTATAAACCGAATATTTTTTTCTACAAAGAGGACTTCCGTATAAAAACCGACCTTTAAATAATCTCGTCCGAGCCTTGACATATCTTTTACGATAAGCGTTCCGACTTGATTATCCTCAATTAAAGTTAAAAGTTCATTCCAGCTTGGGCGCTGAAAATTTGTACCTGAAAATCCGTCGTCAATGAAAAATCTTATGTTTGAGAAATTATTATCCTTTGCGTACTTTTCTAAAATATTTTTTTGATTTACAATACTGTTACTGTCGCCCTGCAATTCATCATCACGGCTAAGACGGCAGTATAAAGCTGTTATTTTTTCAGACTGTTTATTCATAATTCAATCCCTCTCTTTCTTTGAAACAGTCTGTCAAAACAGGATTGTGTGTATATATTTTAACGCTCATCATCTGTTTTGTCAGCCCCTTTTGCAAAATTTTCGTCATTGCTCATTATCTTTAATATTTTTGTCGGCAATGTATGTGAACCGTCATAAATGCCTGAGAATATATAATCGCAGTTGTCCGTTTCATAAGTTAATTCAATTTCGGGTATAAACTCGCCGAATGTTGTTTTAACTCGGATAGGTTCTGATTGTTTTTTCCTTTGCATAGGCTTGTCCTCTCTTTAAAAGTATTTTAAAGTACATTATATGATTTTACTTTTTGATATATGCTTGATTTTCACTAAATGCCTAAAATAACGATAAAAAGTTTTCGGATAAAAAAGCTCTCATTTTCGGTATTTTCGCTACCAGCAAGCAAAGCGAGTGTGTACCCATTCGCGAAAAATCAAATTGCCATACTTGCTTAAACTTCGTTACCAGCAAGCACATCAAACGGGTACCCCGTTTGAAAATTTGATTTTTTATTTTGGGAAAATTCCCAAACCCTTTTTCGTATTTAGGCGCATTATACAGGCTGATACAAATATTTTTATACGATTTCCCGGCTGGGCGCGCAAAACTTCTTTTGATATAATTATATTATAAAAATATTGAAAGGAGTTTTTTAATGGCAAGTTTTATAGAAGAACTGTATTACGGTAACATCAATCCAAACGCTAAACAGTTCAATTTATCATCACAGTATGCAAAAGCTATGAAAATATTTTGTGAGAACGAAAAAATTCTAATAAAAGAATTGTCGGGCGATAATCTCAATTTATTTAATGCACTTATAAACGCACACGATGAAATTTCAGCTACAAACGATATTGAAAATTTCAAGTTGGGTTTCAGGCTTGGAGTACAGATGATATGCGATAGTTTGGTATTTGACGAAAGCAAAATTTTCAGAGATATAACATCAGAATAGGAGGATAGGAAAATGAAAAAACAAATAATCACATTAGCGATTACAGCAGCATTAGCGGCAACAAATATTTCTGCCTATGCCGCAGAAATCCCGAGAGAAAGTACGCCACTAAATGCAACAGAAGAACAAATACAAATCACAGAAAATCTTATATCTGATATTCTTGATGAGGTAGAAAGCGGAAAGCTCGGTTACACATTAGCCGCCGGCTATGCAAATACGAAAATCCGCAAGGCAGTAATGGCAAATCAGACAGACGGAAACGGTTACGGTATCTTATCACCTATCGCACAAAACGCAATCCGCATTATGAGGGATAAACAACTCCGACCTGATGCATACGCGCAAGCGGAGGAAGAATTAAAGGTACTGCTTGCCGACCTTATTACAGAGGTTCAAAAAGGCAAGGATTATATGATAGCAGTCAAAGAAGCATACGAAATAATTTATAAATCAGCAGACGCATCATTTAACTATGACGAACAATTTTCGCTTGACACCTGTTACCGTGATATTCCCGATATCGGAGTGGAAATGTTTACGGTTGCAAGAAAGCTATTGTTAGAGGCTCAAAAATAAAAACGCATTTGCTCCGTTTGTCGCCAA
>CAJUFV010000156.1 GCA_910585795.1 uncultured Clostridia bacterium
AAAAGTGCGGAAATCTATTGAAAAAAATAAAAGAATAGTGTATAATTATTACTAATATACAAATAGTCGGCAGGGGTGGAAGTTCATGAAGAGGATTGCTATTATTCCTAATAACAGTAAGGATATAGGTCTTGTAAACACAAAACGTCTTGTGGACTTTTTGTGTAACAATGCTGGAAATAACGGTGTAAAGCTGTATATGGAGGAAGCATACCGTGTTATTGCTATGAATGTAAATTATGTGCCTTTTGCCGCACTTTATGATGAAATAGATTATGTAATAGTTCTTGGCGGTGACGGTACGATTTTACAGAGAGCGGCGGAATGCGCGCGGCGGCATATACCTATTCTTGGTGTAAATCTTGGTAAGGTAGGTTTTATGGCTGAAGTTGAAATAGATGATATAGAGTGCGCTCTAAAAAAATTTCTTGCGGATGATTTTAGAATTGAAAAGCGAATGATGATGAAGACACAGATAAAGAGAAACGGAAAAATACAGTTTTCATTTCATGCGCTTAATGATGTTGTGGTATCCAAGGCTGCCGGAGAAAAGCTTATTTGTATGAGACTTTTTACTGACGGTGAGGAGGTAAACCGTTATATGGCTGATGGACTTATTATTGCCACACCTACCGGCTCAACAGGATATTCTATTTCTGCCGGCGGACCTGTTGTTGACCCATGTATGAGGTTATATGTAGCCACGCCCATATGCGCTCATATGCTGTCTGTAAGAAGCGCTGTGCTGCCATCGAACAAGGAGATTAAAATAAATCTGGACGGAGTGTACGGCAAAGATGCTGTTGTAACGGCTGACGGTGATATACAGGCCTGCATAAAGAATACAGACGAGGTTATAATTACAGAATCAGAATATGATTTTGAGCTTGTTAGAATAGGCGGACAGTCATTCTATGATACACTTATAAAGAAGCTTTCATAAATATATAGGAGGTTTTTGGCGTGAAATATAAACGACAGGGACAAATTCTTAAAATAATACACGAGCAGAATATAAAAACTCATGAACAACTAATCGGAGAGCTTAACAAGTATGGTTTTAAGGTTACGCAGGCTACTGTTTCTAGAGATATAAAAGAATTGGGGTTGATAAAGATACCGTTTACTGACGGGGGAAGTGTGTATGCGGCTCCCAATGATATTCCGGAGGAGTTGGACAAGAGAATAAATGTTATTACCGATACTGTGCGAAGTGTGGAATATGCAATGAATAATGTCGTAATAAAGACATATCCGGGGATGGCATCGGCGGTGGCGGCTTCTGTTGATGCTTCAATGCGCGGAGATTTTGTTGGTTCTATTGCAGGTGATGATACCTTGCTTATAATTGCCTCTGATGAGGAAAAGGCAGAGGCAATAACAGAAAAATTAAGAAAACTTTTTCACTAAGGAGCGCGAAAAAATGCTGAATAGTCTTTCTATAAAAAATGTAGCTGTAATAGATAAGCTCAATGTTGATTTTCATAGAGGCGTAAGTGTGCTTACAGGTGAGACCGGCGCGGGCAAATCTATTATAATTGATTCCATAAATATGATTCTTGGTGACAGGGCAAACAAAGAGCTGGTGAGGTACGGTACAGATAAAGCAGTTGTTCAGGCTGTATTTGATGCGCCTAAGTGTGTGAGGAAGATTTTATCCGAAAATGATATTGATGCTGACGACGAAGAAGTTATTATAACAAGACAGCTCACTGCAGAGGGAAAAAGTGCGGCAAGAGTTAATGGTATGGCCGTGACACTTAATGTATTGCGTGAGATTTCAGACAGATTAATTAATATTCATGGTCAGCATGATAATCAGGCGTTGCTTATACCGGCAAGGCATATTGAATTTTTAGATGCTTATGCGGAGTCTGAGCAATATATTGCGGAATATCGGAACATACTGAACAAGAAAAGAGAAATTGAAAAAAAACTTTTATCTCTTGAGATGGATGAGCAGGAGAAAATCCGTAAGATGGACTTGCTTGAATATCAGGTTAATGAAATAAAGAAAGCATCTCTTGTCAAAGGCGAGGAAGAGGACTTAAAGGAGCAGCGGGAAATATGTGAAAATGCCGAGCAGATAACAAATTCTGTAAATGAAGCATATCATAATATTTACGGCGGAGACGATATTCAATCCGCATATGACGGTATAAGTATTGCGGTTGACGCTCTTTCCAAGATAAATGCATTAAATCCGCAGCTTCAGTCTATGTATGATTCATTAAACGCTGTTATGTATTCACTTGAGGATACAGCGCATGAAATAAAGAATTTTGCTGATACAGTAGAATTTGATGAGCAAACGTTAAATGATATTGAAGAACGTTTGGATATTATTGCAAAGCTGAAGCGTAAGTATGGAGGAAGCGTTGATTCAGTATTAGAGTATATGGCGCAGGCGGAACAGAACCTTAATGATATTAAGCTGAGTGATGAAATAAAAAATGAACTTAATGCAGAGCTTGAGTATGTAACGAGTAAGCTGAAGCAAAAAGGAGAGGCGCTTTCAAAATGCCGAAAATCAGCTGCCAGTATGTTGGAAAAAAGTATAGAACAGGCGCTCCATGAGCTTAATATGGAAAAATCACAATTTAAGGTTAATATAGAAAATGACGGCTCTTTTTATGAAAACGGAATGGATGCGGCGGAATTTCTTATAAGTACGAATCCGGGTGAACCGCTAAAGCCGCTTGTAAAAATAGCGTCAGGCGGCGAGCTGTCAAGAGTAATGCTTGCGATAAAGTCGATTCTTGCTGATTCAGATGGTGTTGATACGCTTATATTTGATGAAATTGACACTGGTGTTTCTGGCAGAGCTGCTATGAGTATAGCAAAAAAACTGTCGGCTATAGGCGCTAATAAGCAGGTTATATGTATAACACATCTTCCGCAGCTTACGGCAGCGGCGGATAATCATTATCTGATACAAAAGAATACTGACGGTGAAATGGCAGCGACGACATTGAGTGAATTGAATAATGAAGGCAGAGAGTTGGAACTTGCCAGAATAATTGACGGCGGAGAGGTAACAGAACTTGCGCTTAATCATGCGAAAGAAATGCTGGTAAATGCACAAAATGAGAAATAGCGTATGGGAGATGTGATAAAGTGGAGACAAAATCAATGAAAGAATCGTATTCAGTGCTTGCGCAGCTTGTGCTGCCCATGCAGGCAAATCCTGCGGGTAATGTGCATGGCGGTGAGATAATGAAAATGATGGACAGCGCGGCCGGAGTGGCGGCTCAGAAACACGCACATACAAATTGTGTTACTGCAAGAGTAGATGAGCTGAATTTTAAAAAGGCAGTGCATGTAGGTGAGCTTGTTACATGTAAATCTCAGGTTATATATGCGGGGCGTTCTTCAATGGAGGTATTTGTAACTGTTGAATCTGAGGATACGCTGAACGGGAAAAAACAGATTGCGCTCACTGCGTTTTTTACAATGGTTTCACTGGATAAAAACGGTAAGCCATCACGGGTGCCTAAGCTTTCCTGTGATAATACAAACGCGTATGAAGCGAAGCTGTACAGAGAAGGCGAAAAGCGTCATAAAATGCATAATAACAGAAAATCCTGATATATGGTTAATTTGCATATTTAATGATTGCGTGTTATAATAAACAGAAAATAAAACTGTAAATTATTTTGAAGGAGATATTATGGCTGATAAAAAAGAGAATATGAAAATACTTGCTCAGAATAAAAAGGCGCGTCATGAATATTTTATAATAGAAATACTGGAGGCAGGTATAGAGCTTACAGGTACGGAAGTAAAGTCAGCACGTCAGGGGAAGGTGAATCTTACAGAGGCATATGCATCTGTAAAGGATGGGGAAGTGTTTATTAAGCAGATGAATATAAGCCCGTTTGAGCAGGGAAATATTTTTAACCGTGATCCTATGCGGGAAAGACGCTTGCTGTTGCATAAGAAGGAAATTATGAAGCTGGTAGGACAAATACAGCAGGTCGGATATGCACTGATACCACTGACAGTATATCTTAAAGGCTCACTGATTAAGGTTTCTCTGGCAGTTGCAAAGGGTAAAAAGCTGTATGACAAACGCGCGGATATTGCGAAAAAGGATGCCCGACGCAATATAGAGCGTACTTTGAAAAGCAATGGAAGATATTAATAAAAACGTTACCGAAAGGTAACGTTTTTATTAATTTTCATATTAACAGTTTCAAATTAATCACCTTATAAAGGAGAAAACAAATGAACAATGAAAAATTTAATTTGTGATGATGATTTATGCAAAAAGTGCTGAGAAATCAAACCATGTATTATCAAAATAAATAAAAAAGCGTGATATACTGTTAAACGCAAATGGTACCACTTCTGGTTAAAATA
>CAJUFV010000157.1 GCA_910585795.1 uncultured Clostridia bacterium
ATATATATTGTTATAAAAAACATGAGAAAAGACTCTGAAAAAATATGTATTATACATTGCTGATATCTTAGAAGCTGAAGAATTATGAGCATATCGATATTTTTAATGACAGAACGTTGTATGTTATTTTTTTCGGACGGTTTTGTGAAAGGGGTAGTGAATATAAATATGGATAAAAAAGAATTTGCGCTTAGACAGCATGAGTCATGGCAGGGAAAAATTGAGGTTGTGTCAAGAGCTCAGGTGACAAACAGAGAAGAATTATCTGTGGCTTATACACCTGGTGTGGCGGAGCCTTGTATGGAAATTTCAAGGGACGTTAATTTATCATATAAATATACTCGCAGGTCAAATCTTGTGGCAGTCATAACAGACGGAACCGCGGTGCTGGGACTGGGTGACATAGGGCCTGAGGCGGGTATGCCTGTAATGGAGGGTAAATGCGCTCTGTTTAAAATATTTGCGGGTGTCGACGCTTTTCCGCTGTGTGTGCGTTCCAAGAATGTTGATGAAATTGTCAACTGTGTAAAGCTGATAGCCGGTTCGTTCGGAGGAATAAATCTTGAGGACATTTCTGCGCCTAGGTGTATAGAAATAGAAAGACGGCTTAAGGAGGAATGTGATATTCCTGTATTTCATGATGACCAGCACGGAACGGCCGTTGTTGTGCTTGCTTCAGTATTGAATGCGCTGAAGGTAGCAGGTAAGAATATTGCTGATATAAAAGCGGTTGTAAACGGGGCGGGAGCAGCGGGAATGGCAATAACAAGACTGCTGGTATCAAGAGGATTAAAAAACGTGATAATGTGCGATAAGTACGGCTCTCTGTATAGAGGCAATCCGGAAATGAACGCTGAACAGGCAAAGCTCGCCAAGCTTACAAATCCTGATAATCTTAATATAAGTCTTGATGAGGCTTTAGTTGGGGCGGATTTGTTTATAGGGGTATCAGCGTCGGGAATACTTACAGAGGAAATGGCTTCAACAATGGCGGATAATTCTATAGTATTCGCAATGGCGAATCCCGTACCGGAAATTATGCCTGAAGCTGCGAAAAGAGCAGGGGTGCGTGTTATTGGTACCGGAAGAAGCGATTTTCCGAATCAGATAAATAACGTACTGGCGTTTCCGGGTATTTTTAAAGGCGCGCTGGAGGTGCGCGCGACGGATATAAACGATGAAATGAAGATTGCGGCTGCGGAAGCTATTGCAGGTATAATCAGCGAAAATGAATTAAATGAGGAATACATAATTCCTGATGTCTTTGACAAGAGGGTTGCGGAAAGCGTGGCGATAGCCGTGGCGCAGGCGGCAAGGGATACCGGTGTTGCGGGAATATAATATGCGGGAGGAAATATCAGTGTGCAGCGTTAAATTACATTGGCTTGAAAACCGTTCCAAAGGGGGCTACGTAACCTTTGGAGTGCCATGGAAAATGGGTGAAAATAGTGAACATAAGTATTTTGCTCCTTATGGCAGTGACGGAAAACAAATAGCGTATCAGGAAAAACCTATCGCGTATTATCCGGATGGCAGTACTAAATGGAGTTCCTATACCGCAAGTATAGACACTGATACAATTGAATTGTGTGAAACTGATTGTACGGATTTCAGCGGCAATGAAATAGCGGAAACAGCTTCGGAAATAAGAATTAATAATGGTTTATGTAATTTTGTATTTCCCAAAGAAGGAAAGACTTTGATGAAAACGCCTTATGCGGATGCTTTTTTAAAGGCAATAAAGGAGATTCGCTTTAAAAAAGATGGTATTGAAACAATAAAAACAGTACCTTATTATGGTGTGGCTGAAACGGTAACTATAGAAGATAACGGAGCGCTGAAAACTACTGTAAAAATAATAGGTGCGCACAAAAGTGATGACGGTGACAGCTTTCTGAAATTTATAGTTAGATTTTCGGTATATTACAATGAAAAAAGCGTTAAGATTATGCATACGTTTTTTTATGACGGCAATGAGGCTTCTGATTTCATAAAAGGTGTGGGTATTAAGCTTACTCGCAGGATGAAAGGACAGTTATATAACCGTCATATAAAGATAACAGGCGATTATGGTGTAATGCATGAGGAAATGCAGATACTTAATTTGTGGCGTCCGAGACTGGGGCCGTCAATAGGTGTTCAGCCTGTACATACAAAACAGCTTGCCGGAGAAAGGATAGATATTTCTGAATTGAAAGATTTAAGAAACGGCAATCCTGTTACAGAAGAGGAGATAGATAATGTTACAAAGTGGGATAGCTATCATTTGCGGCAAATATCTCCCGACAGCTTTGAGGTGAAAAAGCGTACCGGAAATGAAGAATGTACTTTTATAAAAGCAAATTGGGGAAAACGCTCAAAAGGTCTTATGTTTATTGCCGATGAACACAGCGGTATAGCGGTTTGTATGCGTGATTTTTGGCAAAAGTATCCGTCGTCATTGTACGCTGACGGACTTTGTACAGACAGGGCTTCTCTTACGGCGTGGATAATACCGCCGGACGCGCCGGCTCAGGATATGCGTCATTATGATACTGTTTCGCATGACCAGACTTATTATGAGGGATTCCCTGAAGTGGGCTCAAGCGCGTATGGAATCGCGAATACAAATGAAATAACAATTTATATGTATGATGATATTCCGTCTGACGAGCTACTTATGGAACAGGCAGAATATGTGCAAAAACCTCCTGTGCTTGTTGCGTCTCCGGAATATTATTACGAAACTCGTGTACTGGGTTACTGGAGTATGCCTGAAAAAGACACACCCTTGAAAGCGTGGCTGGAGGATGAACTGGATAAGGCGTTTAATTTCTATTACAATGAAATTGAACAAAGACATTGGTATGGCTTGTGGGATTACGGCGATATTATGCATACATATGATGCTCAGCGTCATTGCTGGAAATATGACCTTGGAGGTTATGCGTGGCAGAATACTGAGCTTGTACCTACACTTTGGCTATGGTACGCGTTTCTGCGCAGCGGAAGAGAAGATATATTTACAATGGCTGAGGCTATGAGCCGTCACAGCGCTGATGTTGATATATATCATTTTGGAGAATTTAAAGGTCTGGGCAGCCGTCACAATGTGGTACATTGGGGGGATTCCTGCAAGGAGCCGCGTATAGCAATGGCCGGTCATCATAGAGCAATGTATTTTTTGCTCGGAGGTGATTACAGACTGAGGGATGTATTTGATGATGTAAAGGACGCGGATTTCTCGACAATTGCTATAGACCCTTTGCGTTATTCATATGCCGGAAGCGAAACAACCCTGCCTACACATGCGAGAAGCGGGCCAGATTGGTCAACCTATTGCTCTAATTGGTATACGCAATGGGAAATAAATGGTGATAAAAAATACAGAGACAAAATCATGGTGGGTATTGAGGATTTGAAAAAAGCGCCTCTGCGTCTTATTTCAGGAACAAATTTTGAATATGACCCTCAAACCGGACACCTTGGATATATAGGTGAAAATTCTGCGGGAGGCTCACATCTTGCGATATGTATGGGCGGTCCTCAGACCTGGTTTGAGCTGGCAGATTTGCTGGGTGATAAGGAATTTAAGGATATGCTAATTCAATATGGCGAATTTTATTTTCTGACGCCTGAAGAGAAACGGAAAGCCGCTAATAATCTTATACAGGGTGAGGGTTTTGAATATCCGTATATGGCATCGGCAATCGCGTCATATGCTGTTGCTGAAAAGAACAATGAAAAACTGGCGTATCAGGTCTGGCAGGTGCTTGTACATTCTCTAGCTGGTAAGGATAAGAAGGATAATTTCGATATTAATTTTATTAAAGGTTATTTTAATACCGAAATGCTGAAAGAAATGTTCTGGATTTCCACTAATTTCACAGCCCAGTGGTGCCTGAATACCATCGTAGCCCTTGAATTGACTAAGGATTATATCCCTAAAACACTGGAAGAAGTTGAATGGGCGGACTGGGTAAAATAATTATGAAAAAATAAAGAAATCCTCTGAATGGATTTAAAATTCATTCAGAGGATTTATATTATTTATAGTAAGCTGATATGTTATCAGGACCTTCCAGAATCTGACGATTCACATATAGACTCAAATCATCCTTTGCGGAAACAGACCATTTTACAAGTGATATTTGTCCGTTGCTTATTTCTATTCCTGTTATGCTTCTGGGATGAACACAGCTCCCATCGTTGAAATACAGTCCGCTTCCTGGGCGGGAATATGCTGGTCTGTGCGTATGTCCGGCTATAAGCATAAGCTGCTGTGATTCAGCATATGCGGAAAGCTTTTTTTCTATGGCTTCTTTCCGGCTGTGAGTGCGCGCCGCACCTGTGGGGGCGGTAAAGCCTATTAATTCAAGAGGACGCCAGAAATATCGTACAAGAAATCTTGCTACAGGCCATATAGTATCATTAAGGAAATTGCCCTGATGTCCGTGGACGAGCAGAAGTCTGTCTTTTGTGTCTATATTTTCCAGAATAACACCTTCGGGAATTTGAATACCGGGGAATAACTGACATTCGCCATGGTCGCAGTATAAATTACTGAATGCTTTGCTGGTGATGTGTTTTCGGCGTTTTACAATATCATGATTGCCATAAATCATATACAGACGGTTATCGTGATAAAATTTTGACATAATCCAGAAAATATCGCTGTGAGCAGCTATAATTGGCTGGATTTTGCGGTTTTCCCATAATTCGTCGCCATCACCGAGCTCAATATATGTGAAGCCGTTTTTGTAATAATATTCGAGCGCCGCAAAATGTAGTGTCTGATTAAGAAGAAAGTTATCGCCTGTATTACCCTGTCCGCGGTGACAGTCGCTCATTATAATGAATTTTGAAGTGCTGTCAAACGGAATTGTTTCTGCATTATTATATGCGTATTGCAGTCTTTTGGCTGTGGCAGACATGTTATCATTCTTCCTCATAGCCCGTATAGCCGCGTTTATATTGCGGAGAATCACAGCAGTCTGAAATTTGATGTTCGTGATAGCGTTTGCAGTGCTGCTTACATAAAGTTTGATTGCATGAACAAGGCTTACATGGCGGCTCTGGTTTGCACGGCGGCTCCGGTTTACATGGTGGCTCTGGTTTGCACGGCGGCTCCGGTTTGCATGGTGGCTCCGGTTTGCATGGTGGTTCAGGCTTACATGGTGGTTCAGGCTTACATGGCGGCTCCGGATGTTTATGATGGCGTATAAGCTTAATTAACCATTCAAAAGCGTCAAAAAATTCTTTTGCGTATAGAGAATGCAGCATAAATTCATACAGCTCCGGTACAAATGAACGCAGATATTCTAATTTATCTAATGTATCAGAATATTTTGCTGTCGCTATTCTATAAGCACCGCAGTTTGTTTTATTGACCTGCTGAACAGAAAATGCCTGAATTTTTTCGGGAGCGGTAGGCTGCGGTGTATGCGGTTTGGTATAATGGATTGTAACGGTTTTATTTTTTACCGAAAACTCTTTTTGTTTATAACCGGTTCTGATTAACGCGTCAGTGAATGCTTTACACATATCGCGAGTGGGGAATTTGATTTTTGCTTTCATTACCAGAGAATCGGTTTCAGAAAATTCTCCCAATTTAAATGCGGTAAGCCACCAGTGGCAGGCTTTACGCTTGAGCAGTTTTTTGCCATTCTTGAATAGAACGAAGGACATTTCTAGTTGTTCGTCATCGCTTATTGGTTCATAGAATGTTCCTGTAAATTTTTCAGAATGAATATCCTCTGATACAGTGTTATAAATACCTATTTCAGCGCCTGTAGTAATACCGTATTGACCTTTCCATAGTTCGATTAACCACCGTTTGCCGTTATAGGAAAAAGTAATAGGCTCACAGTCTATTATCATATTAAAGAATGGAGTCCCTTCGTCATACAGAGCGCAATAGCCTGTTTCTCTTTGCCAGCAGTCTTTGACTGCATAGAAATAGTCATTTTTGTAATTGTAAGCAAATCCGGCGGAATGAAGGTCGTCGTTTAACTGCTTTAGCTGTTCCGTCTTATTTGGATTTGGTTTAAAGCTTTTTATACGTATAAAAAATATTAGACCTAATACTATTAAAATAAGTGCAATAGAAGCAATTATAATATAAGTCATCATATATAAAAATCTCCTTTCATAATGAATTTCCATAGTTATAATATTCATAAGAATTGAAAACGGTGCAAAAAGAAAGCCCCGTGCTGAGACGGGGCAGGAAATAATTACAATATATCGTCTTTTGTAATTTCAGAAATGTTGCTTTCAAAGTCTGAACAGTCACAGATACAGCAGTCACCGTCAGCAGAGCCAACTGTCTGGCCATTATGAACGTATGTTTCGCCTATCAGAACATCAGCGCCAAACGCTATGGGTATGCTTATTTTCATTTTCTGTGATACAGTAAATTCATAGCGGCCGCATACAGTTCCGCAGCAGGGTTCGCCGCCGCTATGTATTACGGGGCCGCCGCAGCATTCGATGCAGATTTGACCGCAATCAGCAAAGGGACTTATTGATACGGGTACACATGCTGTTGTTTCATGACTTGCTGTTACCGGACAGGTTACAACATCCATAGATTGTTTGTCTTGCACAATTATCACTCCTTATATGTTTTGTAATGTTATATTATGAAGCGGGATATTATATTGTGAATACTTGCGGTTAGTTATTTGTCATAGTTGACCTGCGCATAAAAACAGTGTATAATAAGTTAAAATAAGGAGGCGCTGATAATGATATTTCTTCCTGAAATTTTATATAATCAAATTATAGAATCCGCGCTTGACGGCATATCCGAGGAAATATGCGGTGTAATAGGGGGAGTGACTGTCGGCGCAGACAAGTATATAGTAGAAATATATCAGCTTGAAAACACAGACCATTCACCGATACATTTTTCTGTAAATTCTGCGGAACATTTTGCGGCTGTAAAGGATATGCGCTCTAAAGGGCTTGAACCTCTGGGATGCTTTCATTCACATATAAACAGTTTGGCGTATCCTTCTGATGAAGATAAAAGACTGGCTTTTGACAGAACTGCAAGCTATATGATTGTATCGCTTGTAAATAGAGAAAGCCCCATGTTGAAATCGTTTGCTTTTAATGGAATGTTTTTTGAGGAAGAGCCTGTAATCAAAACAAATGTATCGTTAAATACTTTGCGGGGGATGAAAGAAGAATGATATTTTCAAATGAGCAGTCAGAAAGATATGCAAGACATATAATATTAAAAGAAGTAGGAGAGATAGGCCAGAAGAAATTGCTTGAAAGTAAGGTGTTCATTGCGGGGGCCGGAGGACTGGGCTCGCCTGCCGCAATGTATCTTGCGGCGGCCGGTATTGGAACAATTGGTATCGCGGATGCGGATAGGGTGGATTTATCAAATCTGCAAAGACAAATTATTCATACAGCCAAAGATATAGGAAAGGAAAAAGTATTGTCCGCTAAGGAAAGAATAAACGCGATTAATGGGGAGGTTATGGTAAATACATATCATACCTTTGTGGATACGGACAATATTATGGATTTGATAAGCGGATACGATTTTATTATTGACGCGACAGATAATTTCACGTCAAAATTTCTTATAAATGACGCCTGCGTGACGGCAAAGAAACCATTTAGTCACGCGGGAATACTTCGTTTTCAGGGACAACTGATGACATATGTGCCAGGGAAAGGACCTTGCTATAGATGCGTATTTAAAAATCCTCCTCCGGAGGATATGGTGTCAAATGCCAAACAGGCTGGTATTATAGGAGCCATGGGAGGAGTCATAGGAAGTATGCAGGCAATGGAAGCGATAAAATATATTGTTGGGGCCGGCGAATTACTTACGGGCTTTCTGCTTGTATATGATGCTTTGAAAATGGAATTCAGGAAAATAAAATTACCTGATAAGGTGGAGGATTGCCCTGTATGCGGTAAAAAATTGTGATACGGACTTAAATAAAAACACCTCTTTCACAAGAAAGAGGTGTTTTTATTTAAGATATAATCTGTTTTATAATTCCAAAGGAAAGCAGAGACATAATAAGTCCCGCAGTAAGCACACCCAGGAATATAAATAAAAATGATTTCTTCGGCTTCATGCCAAGCAGAACGGAAAGCAGACTTCCTGTCCATGCGCCCGTTCCGGGAAGCGGAATGGCAACAAACAGGAATAATCCCAGATATCCGTATTTTTCTATTTGAGCTGATTTTGATAGCGCCTTTTTTTCAATCCAGTCAGGAATTTTATGAAGATGACGGCTTTTTTTCATCCATCCGAATATTTTTTCAATAAAAAGCAGTATAAACGGTATAGGCAGTATGTTTCCGATAACGGCGGCGATATAGGTAGGAAGAAACTGGGTTTGCATAAAGCCGGCGGCAAGAATACTTCCCCTAAGCTCAAGAATAGGTATCATAGATACTATAAATATTATAAATTCCTTTGATATTTTGCCGCTGAGTCCTCCGACGATAGACTGTACAATTGATTCCATAATAAAAATTTCTCCTTAATAAATAGTAGTTACCGCCTATATTATACACTATATTGCGGGATTTTGCAAATATAACCTGTATTAATTATTCCTCTGCCAGTTTTTCTATTTTATTTGGGTCGACAATGAAGGTTACCGCTGAGCGCAGTACCTCGATAACCGCGTGTGAGGGGTTACCGCCGTATTCTCCGTCGATAGTCCATTTAATATTATCATCAGAGGTAAACTCAAAACGAGAGGATTTAATTACTGAATATCCGTCGCGTGACTCCTCGCCTTTCATAAGTCCGGTCATTATGGACTGAAGCTCAATAAGATTTGTCGGACGTCTGAATACCAGCATTTCAAAAAGGCCGTCATTTAAGTCGACGTTGAAACGTTTTCCAGCAGTGTGAATTCCGGCTACGGAGGTAGCGTTAAGAATCATACAGAGAAAAACCTCATCGTCTATTTCTCCGTCGTCATATTTTATATTTACATGGTATGAGGATAAATTTGAAAGACGTTTTATACCTTCAAATACATATGCCATATGTCCAAGAGCGTTTTTTGTAATCTGAGGTGTGTCGTATGACACATCTGTAAACGCTCCGAAGGCGGCAACATAATTAAATGTTTTGTCATTAAAGCGTCCTATATCGCATTGAAATTCAGTTCCGTTCACTGCTATATCCGCGGCTTCGGGCATATTTTTCGGTATGTTAAGCGTTGACGCGAAATCATTTGTGGTGCCTGCGGGAATATATCCCAGACTTCGTCTGTCAGCAGTGTCAAAGTTTATGAGTCCCTTGACAGCTTCGTTAAGAGTACCGTCGCCGCCTGAAACTACAATGCGGTCGTATTCGCTGCCATGAGCTTTGATATAGTTATAGGCGTCAAGCCTTTTTTGTGTAGGTCGCAGTGTGGCGTCATAACCGGCTTTAGTAAATGTATCGACGATATCAAGAAGATGATTTTTAATTTGCGCTTTGCCGGAATGTGGATTAAATACAAAAAGAAGTTTTTTATTCATATAAA
>CAJUFV010000158.1 GCA_910585795.1 uncultured Clostridia bacterium
GCGCCCATATCCTGACCTATTGTATCCGGTACTTTATCCTGCAAAGCGCTGAATGAAATATGAATGTATTTTTCATCGCCTGACATGGCTGTTTGATCCGTCATATTTATTTTGTGATGTACACCGCCGTTTCCGTTGACATCACGATTAAATCTATTAAGCTTCTCTTCCGTCAAGGCGTTACCATCATTGTCTTTTCCATACTCACACTTAAATGTTTCCTTGAGATGAAGCGATTTATCCGTATTATCTCTTCCGGATATCCCCGTGTTTAACTCATATTCTGATGTGAGATATTGTGGATTATTCAAAAAACTCGAATTTGTTTCTCTGGTGAACAATCCGTCTGTATCTTCTTTGGCATCAAAATTCTCTGAGTAGATAATTCTTGTTTCATCAGTGCTTCGTTCCTCTGCCAATACTGTAAAATTCATCATTGTACTTAGCAAAGAAATTGAAAGTATTGCTGAAATAAGTCTATTTTTTCTCATTTTTCTTTCCCTCCATTAGCGTAATGTCACTCTTATAACATATCTTATCATATATTATAACAAAAACTTGAATAGTGAACAATCGCACAATTCTGCTTTTTTGTATTGTATTTTGTTGGTTATATATACCTGTTTTTTTATTTTTTTAAAGAAAAAACGACTATACAAAAATCGTATTTTCATATAGTCGTTTAAGAAAATGAGTAATCTTTGTTCTATTTTTACATCTTTATATGTCTGTTATTCAGCTTCTTATTAACTTTTCGTTATTCTACTTTGGATTCATACGGCTCGGCAGGCAGCATTATAATAATTTTTCCGCCACCATCAGATAAAATCTGCAATCCGTACTCTTGACCGAACAAAACCTTGATGCGTTTGTTTACATTATATAAACCTATATTTCTTGTTGTAATTTGCTTTTTACCGGATAATATTTCGTTAATCTCTATAATTTTCTCAGGTTCAAAGCCAGGTCCGTTATCTTTAACAGAAATATAAAATATATCATTTTTTAAAAAAGCTTTAATTTCGATTAAACCCTTTTCCTTTATTCTGTTTATTCCATAAGACATGGCATTTTCAAACAGCGGCTGGAGAATAGATTTAGGAACTTTCAAATCCAGAACCTTGTTATCGCATTCCCATACTACATCAAATCTGTTAGGATATCTTATTCTTTGAATATCAAGATATATTTCTGAAATCTCCCTTTCCTTAGAGAACGGTCTGAAGAATTCAGACATATCCATAGCCTCGCGGAGCAATCTTGAAAGCAGCGAAATAATCAGAGTTGTCTGCGTGTCTCTTTTTGACTCAGCCAAAATCATACTGTTCAGAAGCTGAAGAGTATTAAACAGAAAATGCGGATTAAGCTGTGCCTGCAAAGCTGAAACCTGTGCATTCTGCAAAAGCAGAACGTTCTGTGCAAGCTTTCCCTCTATCTTCTCCTGCCGCAAGCTAATATTCGTTACATAGTTAAGAGTGTTATTGACCTCATTGT
Source organism: uncultured Clostridia bacterium (assembly GCA_910585795.1). GTDB lineage: Bacteria > Bacillota > Clostridia > UBA1381 > UBA1381 > Hominilimicola. The sequence continues at coordinate 1,495 of CAJUFV010000158.1, forward strand.
TACTGTCAAAATGATCTTTTCTGATGTTTTTTTCAAACTCTATTATTTTTCTGAATGGCTTGTACATCCTCGTCACAAAGAAGGAAGACAGCACCAGCGACACTACCAAAGAAATAACTGATATTAAAATAATTTTCCATATAGCTATATTCCACGTTCTGGGTAAAATCATCATAAATTTGATACTGTTCTTGTTTGAACAAACCAAAAGTATTATTTCATACAGTGTTTTATGCATGCGAACATAACTAATCCGACCCTCACTTGCATCACTGAACATTTCAATATAATCACTTAACTTTTCCCTGTCCATTTGTTTGTTATCGGAAGTATAAATTACACTGTGAAGCGGAGAAATCATATATAATCTATTGCTTTCATACTTACTATTAGTGGGTATCATTTTTGAATAATCTACATTATATACAATTACAACATTCCCTACCGTCTTCACATACGAAAAACATTTTGAAATTAAGCCTATATCGGGAAATTCCCGATAAAAAAATTTTTCGTCTTGTTTGTATAACTGATACCACGATTTATCCAAAAATTCCTCAAAACTATCGCTCTCATATACTTTTGAAGTGGAAATTATAAAATCCTCATCAGGTATATAGCAATAGATAGAGTATAAAAATCCCAGTTCTTCCTTTTTGGATATCAAGAGTTCTATTAACTTTTCTTTATCATTTTCGACAAGATATAATAAATCATTTTTCGTAAGCAAATCTACATTTAAAGAATCAATTTGCCCTGTAATACTGTCAAATCGATTTCTTACAGAATACAGCTCCGTTGAAATATTCTCCATACTTTTTTCATCATATAGACCTGAAAAATACCAAAAACACAACGCAATGACACTAAAGACTAAAATAAAAACAATAATAGTCATAGTAATAAAGCCTTTAAAAAAGACGCTTTTTCTCCCGTATTTTTTTATTGCATTGTATATGATACTTATATTCTCAAAAGGCATTGATTTTCTCCAGTAAATCTTAGTTTTGTTTTATATTCTTTCTATATTCCTGCGGAGAGCATCCCATATGTTTTTTAAACTGTACAAAAAAATGATTTCTGCTCTTGTAGCCCACGGCTTCATATATATTATTAACTGAGTCATTTGTACTTTTCAGCATAATCACCGCTTTGGAAATTCTAACCTCATTTAGATAATCCACAAAGTTTTTGCCGGTTTTTCTCTTAAACTGCCGACTTAACCAGCTTTCTGAAAGTTTAACATAATCCGCGACATCTGCCAGTGTGATGTTTTTTTCATAGTTTTCATCTATAAATTTCTTAGCAGCGCTTACAAAGTCATAAATATCAGGCTTTTGATTTTCCGTCGATACAGCCCTTATCATATCACAAACATCGAGTTTATGATCTTTTATTTGAGAAATATCTGTAACAATATACTTTGTTACCGTATCATTATACAAGAAATAGTTTCCGTATGTCTTTATCCTTGATGCAAGCGACGAATAAAATTTATAGACATCTTCTCTATTATAATTAATTTTTTTCTCAAATGCTCTATAAGCCTCTATTGCTCTTTCCGTCTCACCGTTACTGACTTGCTCATAAACTATATTAACATTAATTGCAATAAATTCATGCCGTACATCGTCAAAAACACCGGCAATATTGTCTGATATTTTTTTGCTGATAAGGTCAACTTTTAAACCCAACATATCTGCCGCATTTTTTTGTATATGACTGCGTACTGTCTCTATCTGATTTTTACATTCTGATTTATCAGTACAATCGCAAAAAATTATATATTCAATATGGTCTAAATAATAACCGGTTGGAATCAACAAAATTCCGCGTTCTTCCACAAAAAGATTATTTATCCAGTTATTAAAGCTGTCAATTCCAATGCTGTAATGTTTTTTAAGGTGCTGCTGTATGCCATCCTCAAAGATAACATTGGCGGAAACAACAAGTGCTTCTTCTACATTGTTCTTGAAGCCTTGCTTATTCAACGCCTTTCTCAAAAGTGCTATATCCTCTGACTTATCCCTTAAATATTTTACAATAAACTCCTGAAGTACAAGACTGTCTTCTGATAAACTGTTAAAGCCTATTTTATCCAAAAACTCCTTGCATTCTGATAAAACCCGTTCAATGTCTTTCAACATAACGGGTTTTAAAATATAATCAATAACTTTGTTTCTCAATGCCGCAGTAGCATATTCAAAACTATCATAACCACTCAAAACAAAAAAGGCTATATTCGAATAATTTTTGTGAATATATTCAGCAAATTCCAGCCCGTTCATCCACTGCATTTTTATATCTGAAATAATTGCGTCCACCGCATTTTCTTTCATATAATCAATAGCGTTCTCCGCACTTAAAAACTTTCCAACAAGTTCAAAGCCGTTCTTCTCCCAGTCAACAGCTATTGAAATATTATTCAGTGTGAGTTCCTCATCATCTACTAAAATCAATTTATACATAGTTTAATTACATCCCATTACCAAATAAAATAACACATATGTACACAGATTAAACTTTCATTATCCCAATTATATCACATATTTTATAAATTTTCAAATGTTAAATCTTGAATATCTTTAATCTTTATTTTTTAATTAGATTGTCCTGTATCTTATTCTTTTACTGAACCTATCATTACACCCTGAACAAAATATTTTTGCATAAACGGACAGCAAATCCACACAGGCAGACATGTTACAAGAATAAGCGCATACTGTACAATATCCTTATACTGTTCCTGTTGTGCCGCAGCCTCAAAGTTTTTAGCAGTTTCACCCTTTGTAACAAGTCCGCCGAGGATGGTCTGAATAAAGATTGATAACGGATATTTATCCTCAGACGAAAGATATACATATGCGTCAAAATAAGAATTCCAGTGACCGATTGCGTAAAACATAATTATAACAGCAATAATCGGCTTTGAAAGCGGTATAACAAACTTGGTTAAAAACCCAAAATCATCACACCCATCAATCTGTGCCGCCTCAAATACCGCCTTCGGAATATTAGTCTGCATATAGGTACGCATTACTATCATATTGTATACTGAAAGTGCACCGGGAATAATCATAACAAGACGCGAATTTATAAGTCCCATGCTCTTATACAAAAGATATGTCGGGATAATACCTCCACCGAAAAACATTGTAAATGTAAAGAACTTCATAATAATGTTCTTTGACGCAAAATCCTCTCTCGACATTGGATACGCGGCAAGAATTGTAATAACGATATTCAGCAATGTACCTAAAACAGTATACATCATCGTGTTGCCAAATCCAAGCAGAAGCTTTTTATTTGCAAATACCATTTTATATGCCTCAAAATTAAAACCTATCGGGAAAATTGTCACCTTTCCCGCACCCACCGCGCTTGGCGATGAAAAGGAAGATGATATAATATTAAGCATAGGAATCAGAAATATCAATCCCATAATAACAAGTATAAAGTATACTGACCCAACAAACAGCTTATCATTCCACGCAAGCGTAGTAAATTTATTCTTTTTTCTGTTTTTTATTGCCATATCATTTTCCTCCAATTACCACAAACTTGTCTCAAACATTCTTTTCGACATTTGATTAACAGACAACAGAACGATAAGATTTATAATTGAGTTGAAAAAACCAATTGCCGCACCGAAAGAATAGTTTCCGCTTCCCATCAGCAAGCCTGTTTTAAACGAGTATGTTGAAATAACTTCGCTCGCCGCAAGATTAAGGTCATTCTGCATAAGCAAAACCTTTTCTTCGCCGACACTCAAAACTGAACCAACCAGCATAAGCAACTGTATAACCATCGTTGGCTTTATTGCAGGTAAATCAACATGGATAACACGCTGAAATCTTGACGCACCGTCAATTATTGCAGCTTCTGTTTGGTCACCGCTTACCGAAGTAAGCGCTGCCATATAAACTATCGTAGACCAACCTACCTTTTGCCATATTCCTGACCATACATAAAGATGCCTAAATGCAGGCGCGCTTGCCAGAACATTTGTTATTTGTCCATGCGATATGTATTCAAGAAATCTGCCAAATAATCCCGTTCTTGAACCAAACAGTACGTTTATCATACCAACAAGAACAACCACAGAAATAAAATTTGGTAGATAAGATATGAACTGCATTGAATTCTTAAACAGTTTATTTCCAACCACATGGAAACACAATGCAAGAAAAATCGACAACGGCCACATTAAAACAATATTGTAAATTGATATTTTTAATGTGTTTCCAACATATGTCCAGAACCATGGAGAATTAAAAAACTTTTTAAACCACGCAAGTCCTACAAACTCACTTCCCAATATTCCGTCAAGGGCATTATAATTTCTAAAAGCAATTTGCAGTCCATACATAGGAAAATATGAGAAAATAAGTACATATATCACCGGCACTGACACCATAGCATAAAGCTGCCAATTTCTGTGGAAATCTTTAGAGTATCTGCTCTTTAACGATAAGCTTTTAGAAGTCTTTTTCTTTCTTGATAACTGCATTTTTATAAAAACCACCTTTCAAATTTTTCCGCCGCGTTCGTTTTATATTCATACAGTGGGATTTCCGCAGAATACATTCTGCATTTTGCAGAACCTCCCGCCCTTTAATCGAAAGTACGGGAGGTTAAACTGCCCGGCTATTTTTGCTGCAAATCAGCCTTTTTTATATAAAATTCCATTCTACTTCAATATGAACTGAAAAGCATTATATAGTGGTTTTAAAGTATTTATGCTATCCCATACCATGACTTTAATGTCATCAGCATTGCTTATATCAAATTCCTCGCCCGAAGAAACAAGATTATCTCCTGCCTTCAGACTGATATTCTGCACATCACAAGCTATAAGATGACCACCCTGATATCCTGCTATAATAACTGCTACTTCTTCATCATAATCCTTTTCAGACTTAATTGTCACAGTTTTAGTTTCCGTATTATATGATACAGCCTGCACAATCTCATAGCAGTAAGTAAAACCTCCATCCTCTACATACAGGATTGGATTTACTTCTCTTCCGTCATCCAGCTTTCTGATATTCAAAGATTCCGACTCATACTTTTCAAAATCAATCGTTGCTTTTCTTGTTCCTGCTATATTTCCGGATTTTTCGGTAACAAGATATACATTTTTTGTTCCTTCACTGCCATTGATATATCCTGCCATATCGGACAATGTCTGTCCATAGTTATAGATAATTCCGGTTGAAGCATCAACATATTTTTCAGGCGCACTAATCTTTGCCGCATCGCCAAAAACTGCATATGCTGATATTTCAGGTGCAGTCTCATTGTACGTTACCTTTATATCATCAACACAAACATTGACTTCACGTTCAGTATCGTCTGTATTTATATCTCTGACCTGGAAATTCAACTGGTGAAGTCCTTTAATTGCAGGATAATCCCAATCAAGATTTGTTCTGCTCACAACCTTATATCCGTTTGTATAAATATCAAGTGTATTATCCTGTGTGTCAAAAACATAGTCATACTTCACCCATTTACCGGCGTATTCCGGAATTTGATAATATGACATGTTTTCACCAACGCCACAGCCTTGACGTTCATTGGAATACCATGTAAGGAATTTCCTCTCTCTGTTTCCAGCCTCTGTCAACAACTCAAACGACACATTCAAAACAGCGCCTTTTTCGCCGTCTATTTCAGCAGGCACTCCATCTTGTGCTGCACTGAATGATATATGAAGGTATCTTTCATCTTCTGTCATTTGCTCATCATTTGACATCACCCTGTGGCTTACTCCGCTGTTACCGCCGGCTTCTATAAATGTATTGTCAGCAGTGTTTGCCAAATCCGTGTCGTCAGTTTTCTTTCCGTATGGGTGCTTAAACGTTTCCTTAAGATTAAGCGATTTATCTGTATCAGCCTTGCCGTATGCCGCCGTTTTCAGTTCATACTCTGATGAAACATAGCTATCGTCCATAAATGACCAGAATGGTACTCTGTCGAATAATCCGTCCGTAGTTTCGCTGTCGTCAAAATCCTGAATATACATTACTCTGTATTTTGCCTCTCCAACACTTATTTGAACCGCTATCTCATCAGCCTTGTCTGACTTGTATTTGCCTTCATCTTCACCGAATACTGCAGCTATGGAATAACGATACGTATGGTCTGCCTTTACAGAATTATCTGTATACTCAGTTGCGTTTGCTTCTGCTGTAGTCAATAACGCTCCGTTACGGTATATTTCATATCCAGTAACCGTTCCGCCCTTTGGTGCTTCCCATGTTAATTTTACAGATGTTTCCTGCGAAACCTGTGCTGCCGTGAAATTCTCCGGGCCGTATATGTTACGCACTATGTCTGAAAATGCCGATACATTATTGTCTGATAGTATTTCACGAATTGTATAACTGTAAATCATGTTTGTAGCCGCAGTTGTATCAACATAGCTTGTCGCACTCGCCTCAACTGTATCAATTTTTTCTCCGTCTCTGAAAATCTCGATACTTTGACAATTATCAGACTGTCCGCTCCAGTTGATTGTAACTCCGTTTTCACCAAAATCAGAAATTACCGGCTTTATCGTTGTTGCAAGCGGCTGTCTTACTTCATAGCGATATGTAAAGCCGCCGTCTTCTACAAATAAAATCGGATTTACTTTTCTTCCATCGTCCAACTTTCTGATATTCAAAGACTCTGAATCATACTTTTCAAAATCAGTCGTTGCTTTTCTATTTGTTACAGTATTACCACTTTTTTCAGTAACAAGATATACATTTTTTGTGTCTTCACTTTCACCGTTTATGTAGCCTGCCATATCGGTCAAAGTCTGTCCGTAGTTA
>CAJUFV010000159.1 GCA_910585795.1 uncultured Clostridia bacterium
GCTACCCTCATTTCTTTCATATGCCATTACTGCATTAATCTTTGTTTCTAAATCAAATTTTTTTGACGACATATTTTCCTCCTCAGTGTTTTGTTATTTACTGTGTCTACTCTTTGGGGATTATATCATTATGGAGAAATGCACCCCTGTGATAGAAATTTGCACCCCCTCTTAAAGTGCGGATTTAATTATCTAAAATTTCTAATATCTATAATTTTACAATTTAAATATTTGAAATGCTTTCAAATATCATTAACATGAACGGGCTGATTTTTACCAAAAATTCCTCGTGCGATATGCCTGCCTCGACAGGATTTAGTAAAACCTTTTCGACCAAGTTGAGCACATCATTAAATCCAGAACAATTTTCTCTCAAATCCATCAATACCTGCTCTTTTTTAAACGAGTTAAACTTGTTAATTGACATAAGCCAGTACGCGCCCTCTATTATCACAAAATATCTTGCAAATTTTCTGGCAGTATAGTATGTATTTTTAGGTAATTCTCCTGTGCATGCAGGCTGCTTGCCATCTAAAGCATCGGAAAAGCATTGTTTGGCAAACTTTAATCTCGACTTTGCTGCAAGCTTATCCGGATTGATTACCCCAAATTCTTCTGTATTGAAAAGCTCCACAACGTCAACACCATTATAAAGAGAGGAATTATATTTGAGCATAAAGCGAGTATAAGCATCTTTTTTTACTTCCTCTGCGGAATGTGTGGACAAATGAATACCGTTAATAATCGGATATTTATTTTGCAGGCTGTTTTCAGTGTCGCTTATCCATGCTTTATCATCATCGTTTAAATCGTCCTTTATAACAATATAGCAATCCATATCCGATATGTTCGGGATTGCGTCACCGTAGTTAAGACTCCCATGCAAATATGCGGCCAAAAATCTTTTGCTAAAATATTCTTTAACGCATGCCATCGCGTTATCAACTAAAGGCTGAAATTCTTTTTGCATTATAATCCCTTTCCTTATAACAATGTGCGGAGTTTTGTGTAGTATTTTAATCCATTATACCACAAAAAATAAAGGCAAGCAACTCTTGAACCAATATCATTTCAAACATAGAAAAAGGACTGCAACTTTGTATCAAAATTGCAGTCCTTATTTGGTACGCGATCAGGGGCTCGAACCCTGGACACCCTGATTAAGAGTCAGGTGCTCTACCAACTGAGCTAATCACGCATAAAATATAACTTGTCTTAACAACAGATAGTATTTTACCATATGAAAAAACATTTGTCAACACCTTTTTGAAAAAAATTGAAAATTTCAATATAAAATAATTGACAACAGACATGATTTGATATATGATAATAAAATAACGAATGGTATACGGAGGAAGAAAATGAGAATTATATTATTATTAATAGGCTTATTGTTATCTTTAGTTGGATTGTCTTATGGAGCGATAACGGGAATGGGTATAGGTGAGGCGCTTGTTGTTGCTATGGGAATAATGTTTATATTATTGGCAACATTTCGCGAAGCTTTTCGGGAGCGTGGATTCCTTAGATTTTTAAAAGGATTTTTTTCCGTAATGATGATTTTATTTGTTATTTATTCCGCGGCTGTATGTGTTATTGGACGTATGGATAATTACACGGGCAGAGAGGATTATGTGATTGTGCTCGGCGCCGGTCTTAATGGCAGTGAGCCTTCACAGGTGTTGAAAAATCGTCTGGATAAAGCAATTGAGTATATGAATAAAAATAGTTCCGCTACAGCTATTGTATCCGGCGGACAAGGCAGAGGCGAGTCTGTATCTGAGGCTCAGGCAATGTCTAATTATATGATATTACATGGCATAAGCGATGAAAGAATATTGCTTGAGGATAGCTCTACAAGCACTTATGAAAATTTTATGAATTCAAAAGCCGCCGCTGAAGGCGGAAGTGTAGTTTTTGTTACAAATGATTTTCATGTGCCGCGTGCCCTTCAAATGGCTGGATTAAATGGTATTAACGCGTCGCATATGGCCGCTCCGACTCCTGTTACAATGCTGCCCGTAGCCTGCGCCCGCGAATTGATTGCACAGCTTGCGACAGTAAGGTACTATCTGCGATAATACCTGCGTGATATTGTAAACAGAAAAACAGACAATAGTAAAAACAGGCGATTCCTATGGTATAACGAAAAATCATAGGAGGCGCCTGTTTTCCGCTTCAGCCTTTGAATATATACAGCCGCAGTAATTTTGACGGTAAAGACCGTACATTTCAGATAATTCACAGGAACGCTTATAGCCGTTCCTTTTTTTGAAGTCTGAAAACAGATAATTTACATTATATTTTTTGCTAAGCTCTGAGCCTATTTGATTAAGAGCTTGAGCGTTTTTATGCGGACTTATAGACAAAGTGGTTGTGAAATAATCAAAATCACTGTTTTTCGCGAGTTTTGCTGTTTCCTCCAGACGCAGTCTGTAGCATTTAAAACAGCGTTCTCCGCCCTCCGGAAGGCTGTCAAGCCCTTTGGCAAGCTCAAAAAAACGGTTGGGTTCATATGTACCTTCAATAAAATTTACCGGATGTATTAACGGCATTGCATTTATAAGTCTTTTTTGCTCATTCACCCGCTTAAAAAATTCTTCCTCCGGAGATATGTTAGGATTATAGTAGAATATTGTTATGTCAAAGTATTCTGACAGATATTCCAGTACATAGCTTGAACACGGCGCGCAGCAGCTATGAAGCAGCAGTGAAGGTACGGTATGAGCGGACGTTATTTCCTCAATTGTTTTGTTTAGAATTATCTGATAGTTTTCTTTCATTTATTTTCTCCTCAATATTGTTTATCAGGCATACGGATAATATCGCGAAAATAATACCAAACGCGGCTCCGGCAATGACATCGCTCGGAAAGTGTACATAAAGATATAGTCTTGAAAACGCTATAAGGCTTGCTAGTATAAGCGACGGAACTCCAATTCGCTTATCATATAAAAACAATACGGTCGCCGCGGAAAAAGAAGATACCGAATGTCCGGACGGAAAAGAAAATCTGCCCGACGGTAAACCTATCAAAAGATTATTTTCATTTATCAACGCGTTTAATGTGTTAAATGGTCTTTCGCGTCCGACAATACCCTTCAGCAGTATTGTGGATATAAGCAGTCCGATTAATAAAGACAGCAGGAGCGAGATACCGGTTTTTCTTGAGTGTTTGAAAATCAGCAGTGTTAATCCTATTACAATCCATACAGCTCCGCCGCTGCCTAGATATGTTATGACCGGCATTAAAGCGTCTAAAAATTCACTGCGTAAATTTTGTATCGCGTTAAGTATCATGAAATCTATATTTGTAATCAAAAAATCACCTCTGCTTTCTGTTTATAATATCATATTATTTCAAAATTGTAAACCGATTATTGCAAAAGAAAGAAAAATATAGTATAATCA
>CAJUFV010000160.1 GCA_910585795.1 uncultured Clostridia bacterium
AAAAAAATCAAAATGTTATTTATTGATTTATTACATTTGGGTACAATATTATAATAGGTTAATATATTGGACGGAGACAATTTTATGAAAATTACTAATTTAAAGCCGGCGAAGGTGTTTTATTATTTTGGAGAAATTTCAAAAATTCCGCATGGTTCGGGGAATACAGAACAGCTTGCGCTGTATTGTATGGATTTTGCGGAAAAGCATGGATTAAAGTCATATCGTGATAAATATGGAAATGTAATGATTTTTAAAAACGGTACTATAGGCTATGAAGAAAGCGAGCCGGTTATTATACAGGGACATTTGGATATGGTGTGTGAAAAAAATTCGGACTGTATAATGGATATGGAAAAGGAAAGCGTCAAAATTGTTACAGATGGGGAATATATGTGGGCTGATGGTACAACATTAGGCGGAGACGATGGTATTGCGGTTGCGTATGCTCTTGCTTTGCTTGAATCGGATGATATTCCGCATCCTCCGCTGGAGGTGCTTCTGACATCAGATGAGGAAATCGGCTTGAGAGGCGCAAATGCTCTTGATGCTTCTCGTCTTAAAGGACGCAGGCTTATTAATATTGATTCGGAGGAGGAAGGAGTATTTACTGTAAGCTGTGCCGGAGGGATACGGTTGATTTGCGAAGCAGCATTTTCATCACGTTATTTTGACACTGATACGATGTGTGTAAGAAAAATTAAAGTCGGAGGACTTCTTGGAGGTCATTCAGGTATTGATATTAATAAACACCGCAAAAATGCGGTGAAAATATTGGGAGACCTATTATATGAATTAAACGATAGTCTTGGAATAAATATTGCTGATTGCTATTCTGGCGGAAGACCGAATGTAATTCCGCGCGCGGCAGAGGCGTTAGTTTGTTTTGATGTTAGCTTAACCAGAGCTTTTGAGGAGACTGTAGCGAAATTTTCGTCTGAACTGAAAAATATCTGCTCTGTTACAGAGCCGGATGTATATATAATGGTTAAAGATGCGGAACTGCCGGAAATATGCTCCGATGAAGCCGGTACGGAAAAAATAATATTTGCTCTTATGCATACCGCGGATGGAGTTTACGCCATGAGTCCTGATATACCGGAGCTTGTACAGACGTCGTCAAATATGGGAGCTGTATCAATTAAGGACGGTGTTCTGAAAATGGAATTAATGGTACGTTCCAATACTGACGCGGGGAAAAAGGAGATTGTAAGAAAGCTGTTTTCATTTATGGAATATATCGGAGGAAGGGTATATAAGGAAGATGATTATCCGGCATGGGAATACAGGCAGGCTTCTCCTTTAAGAGATATTATGACAGATGTATATTGTGAAATGTACGGGAAGCCGCCTGAAATATGCGCTATTCATGCGGGTCTTGAATGTGGTATTCTTGATAAAAAGATTTCAGGCGCCGATATGGTATCTATAGGGCCGAATATGGAAAAGGTGCATACGCCGCGTGAAAGAATAAATGTTAAATCCGCTGAGAGATGCTGGAATTTTCTTTTGAAGGTACTTGAAAAGCTAAAATAATTTATATTAAAAACAAAGGAGGATAAAAAAATGATTAAAGATGGATTTGTTTATATTGCGGCTCTTGTGTTTATTGCCGCGTTGCTTGTTTGCCTGCCAAAGCTATTTAAGGGCAGGACCGCGTCAAATATTTTTAAATTCGCGCCGCCTATTGTGCTGATTTATCTTGGGCTGATGATTTTATGTACGGTAAGACTGTGGGACCTTGAAGCGACTTCAGAAGCGTATGGGGCGCTGAAAAATCCTATATTGTATGCCATGCTGTTTTTAATGCTGCTGAGATGTGATTTGAAAAAAATTATTAAGCTTGGACCTAAAATGCTGATTGGTTTTTTTGCGGCTACGATTTCCATAGGTTTGGGCTTTTTCATATCATACGCGATTATGCATGGGACGCTTGGAGAAGGCGCTTGGAAGGCACTGGGCGCGCTCTGCGGAAGCTGGATGGGCGGCGGCGGAAATATGCTTGCAATTCAGGCGGCTCTTAATGTGGATGAGTCAACAATGGCGTATGCGCTTGTTATGGATTCTATCTGCGCTACAATTTACGTAATGTTTTTACTTTGGATAATAGGCTTTTCAAAAAAATTCAATGCGTGGACAAAAGCTGATACTCGTGTTATTGATGAGGTTGGACGCTCACTTGAGGAAGAAGCGAAAATGAATACAAATTCGATTACCTGGCAGAATATTATTCTACTTGTAGGCTCCGGACTTATAGTTTCAGCTCTTTCGCAGAAGGCCGGAGAAGCTATAAATTCCGTGCTTCCATTTTTCGATAAAGCCACATGGACTGTGCTTGTTGTAACCGCGCTCGGAATCGGACTTGCTCTCACGCCGTTTGGAAAAATCAAGGGTACAGAGGAAATTTCAAATGTAATGCTTTATGTAGTTATTGCTCTTATAGCTTCCCGCGCGGACCTAGCTGGTATGGGAGACGCCCCTATATGGTTAATCGCGGGATTTATTGTGCTGATTATTCATGTGGGTATTATGCTTATTCTGGCAAAGCTGTTAAAGCTGGATATATTTACGTGTGCGGTGGCGTCGCTTGCCAATATAGGCGGCACGGCGACGGCTCCGGTGCTTGCCGGAACATACAGTAATGCTCTTGTTCCTGTCGGTATTGTTATGGCTCTGCTGGGATACGTTGTCGGTACGGGCGGCGGTCTTGTTGTCGCTCAGCTTATGAGCATATTTGGTTAAAAATAAATGAAGCTGATAATCTTGCGGATTATCAGCTTTTGTGTTTTAAATAATTCTAAAGATTGAATTGTGTTGCTTTTTCATGGTAAGAATGATATAATTTATGTAAAAACCATGGTAAGGAGAAAATCGGATTTATGAATTCAGAACAAAAATGTAAAAATGGTGTTTTTATTGCTTTTGAGGGAATTGACGGAAGCGGTAAAAGCACACAGGCAAAGCTTCTCGCAAAGCGCCTGAAAGATATGGGTATTAAAATTTATGAAACAAGAGAGCCTACGGACGCGCCTGTCGGCGCTCTTATTCGTCAGATTTTGACAGGAAGGATAAAAACAGATAACAAGGTTATCGCGGCGTTATTTCTGGCTGACAGACTGGACCATCTGCTCAATAATACAGATGGTATTTGCGGTAAAATAGAGGATGGAGTGACGGTCATTTCAGACAGATACTATTTTTCATCATATGCTTATCACAGTGTTGATGTTGATATGGACTGGGTTATTAACGCGAATTCAATATGCGCAGATTTGCTTCGTCCGTCCTGCACGGTGTTTATTGATGTGACTCCTGATGAGTCACTTGACAGAATAGCGAAAGGGAGATATCAATCGGAACTGTTTGAAACAAAAGAAAGACTGACGCTTGTTAAGGAAAAATATATGGAAGCCTTTGAAAAATTAAAGGACAAAGAAAATATAATTATTGTAAATGGAAATCAGACGCCTGAAAAAATAGCGGAAGCTATATGGAATAAGGTTAAATGTTATTTTGAGTAAGGAGTAATTATTTTGACGAGATGGCGAAGGTAAAATAGTCATATTTACATTTAAATATAATAAGATTAAAGAATGAAAGGGGTAAGATAAGTATGAAAGTAATTCTTGTAAACGGAAGTCCTAAAGAGAAAGGCTGTACATATACCGCGCTTTGTGAGGTGGCAAAGGAGCTAAACGCAAATGGTGTAGCAACGGAGATATTCTGGATTGGAAATAGTCCCTTAAGCGGATGTATAGGATGTTATAGCTGTATGAAGAACGGTAAATGTGTATTTGATGACAGTGTTAACAGATTTGCGAAGCTGGCGGCAGAGGCCGATGGCTTTGTGTTTGGTTCTCCGGTGCATTACGCGGCTGCGTCCGGCGCTATGACGTCTTTTCTTGATAGGGCGTTTATGAGTGCGGGGGGTAAAATGCGCGGCAAGGCGGGAGCGTCAATTGTAAGCTGCCGCAGAGGCGGAGCAAGCGCTGCCTTTGACCAGATGAATAAATATTTTACAATAAACAGTATGCCGATTGTTTCTTCGCAGTACTGGAATCAGGTTCACGGTACAACTCCGGAGGAAGTTGTGAAGGATGAAGAGGGAATGCAGACGATGCGTACTCTCGGTAAAAATATGGCATGGCTGATAAAATGTATTGATATGGGAAAAAAGAATGGTATAACGATTCCTGAACAGGAGCCTAAAATTAAAACGAGCTTTATAAGATAGAATAAAATACGCAAAGGAGAATTATTATGGAGAAAGAAACTAAATGTATACAGGGAGGGTATACACCGGCTAACGGTGAGCCGAGAATGATTCCGATTATTCAAAGTACGACTTTTAAATATGATACAAGCGAGGATATGGGAAAACTGTTTGACCTTGAAGAAAGCGGATATTTTTATACGAGGCTTCAAAATCCTACTAATGATTATGTGGCTGCGAAAATTTGCGCTCTTGAGGGAGGCAGCGCGGCAATGCTTACCTCATCAGGACAGGCGGCGTCATTTTTTGCCGTGTTTAATATCTGCGGAGCGGGAGACCATGTAATTGCATCTTCGGCAATTTATGGGGGAACATATAACTTGTTTAATGTTACAATGCGCCGTATGGGTATTGACTTCACATTTGTTGACCCTGAATGCTCTGATGATGAGCTTAACGCGGCCTTTAAACCGAATACTAAGGCGGTTTTCGGAGAAACAATTGCAAATCCGGCGCTGACAGTACTGGATATAGAACGATTTGCTAGCATGGCCCATTCTCATGGTGTGCCGCTTATTATTGACAATACATTTGCAACTCCTGTAAACTGCCGTCCGATTGAATGGGGAGCAGATATTGTGACACATTCCACAACGAAATATATGGATGGACATGACGCGTCTGTCGGAGGATGTATAGTTGATTCCGGTAAATTTGACTGGTTTGCGCATGCTGATAAATTCCCGGGATTAACTACTCCTGATGAATCATATCACGGAATAACCTATGCTGAAAAATTTGGATTGAAAGGCGCGTATATAACAAAGGCCACGGCTCAGCTTATGCGAGATTTGGGTGCTATACAGTCGCCGCAGAACGCTTTTTATGTAAATCTTGGTCTGGAATCACTGCATGTAAGAATGCCGCGTCATTGCGAAAATGCCTTGAAGGTGGCTGAATTCCTTGAAGCGCATGAGAAAATTTCATGGGTAAATTATCCGGGATTAAAAAATAATAAGTACTATGAACGCGCGAAGAAATATATGCCGGAAGGTACCTGCGGCGTGGTTTCTTTTGGCGTAGAAGGAGGACGCGCGGCGGCGGAAAGATTCATGTCGGGATTAAAGATAGCAATTATTGCTACTCATGTGGCTGATGCTCATACATGTGTGCTTCATCCTGCGTCAGCAACTCACAGACAGATGAAGGACGAAGAGCTTGTGGCGGCTGGAGTAAGTCCTGACCTTGTAAGACTATCGGTGGGTATTGAAAATGTAAATGATATTATTACAGATTTAAAGCAAGCTCTAGAGCTTGTGTAATATAAAAGGAGCTGTTTTAAACAGCTCTTTTTTAGTAGTAAATATGTATATTCCAATAAAAACAAGACAATATAATAAAGATAATAGGCCGGAAAGGTAGTTATAATGGAAAAAACATCGTTTGAGAGAAATCAGAATACCAAATGTCCATGTAAAAAACTAAAATGTGAAAGACACGGTAATTGTGACGCGTGCAGAGAATATCATAAAACAGATGGAAATAAGTATATTCCTGTCTGTGAAAGAAAATATAATAATGCAGTAAAAAATAATTAAAAAATACAGTCCTGTTTATTGGACATGGTCAATGTTATAATATAATCAGAAATCAATACAGGGGGCATAGGGTTATGATTATATTAGGGGCAACACTTATAGGGGCGGGAGCCGCAATGCTGTTTGTGATAAAAGTGAATTCGGAAAAAAATTTATAACAAAAAACGTCTCATTTTTTCAGTGAGACGTTTTTTTTGCGCGTTATATGCGCAAACTTTATATAAAGGAGATTGCATAATGGAAATAAATGAATTACTGGATTTCGCGGCGGATATGGGAGAATGTCTTTTATCAAGTGGAGCGGAAACAAGCAGAGTAGAGGATACTCTGAATAGAATTATACACCATTTTTACAGCGGGCACAGTGAAATATTTGTTGTTTTAACAGGCTTTTTTGTAAATATTGGTGCATATACAGAAACTATACGTGTACAAAAACGTACGATAAATCTTGACAGGATAGCAAGGATTAATAATTTGTCGAGAGACATTGTAGAGGACAGAGCAGATTTTGAAAGCGCGGTGAAACGGCTTGATGATATAAAAAAATATAAGCCATATCCGTTATGGGTTAAAACACTTGCTGTCGCAATGAGCTGTGCTCTTTTTACACTTCTTTCCAACGGCGTATGGTCAGACGCGCTTAATTCATTTATAGTTGGAGCCATAATGAATACGATTATTAATGTGCTCAGAAGCAGGGGAGTTGCCAGCTTTATAGTAACCTTTTTAGGAGGAGCGCTTATTGCCGCGCTGACGGTATTGATATATAATACCGGTCTGGGAGTAAGTGTTAATGCTATGATTACAGGGGCGATTATGCCGCTTGTACCGGGACTTGCGATAACAAATGCCCTGAGAGATATTATAGACGGTGATTATTTGTCCGGAGGAGCGCGGCTTTTTGACGCTGTAGTAGTAGCAGTAGCGTTAGCGGCAGGAGCAGGTTCTGTTATGTATATGGTTGGGTATATGTCGGGAGGAATATTAAAATAACAAGAGGGTTGTAAATATGATTGTTTTTGAAACGGCTGTAGCCTTTATAGCGTCGATAATGCTTGCTGTAAATTGTGATGTTGGTAGACGTGAGCTTGTATTTTGCGGCCTTGGTGGTATGACTGCAAAAGGTATGTACGATATAATTATGTATAATAATAGAGGCGAGGTGTTTGCCGTGTTAATTTCAGCGGCGGCTGTCACTGCGCTTGCGCGTATACTGGCAAATGTAAGGCGTATGCCGGTTACGACATATCTTATAGCAGGAATTGTACCGCTTGTTCCTGGAGCAAGAATGTATAATATGGTATTCAATTTAATAGCTTCTGATTACATTATGGCTATGCTGACAGGATTTGATACTGTAAAGATTGCCTCAGCGATTGCAATAGGTATAATAATGGTTTTTGCCTTGCCGAACGAGATGTTTTTTAAAAGGAAACAAAAAAATACCGCAAAAATTTGATTGGATGGTATTTACAAATAAAAAGCAATATGGTAAAATATACTTACAAGATATTTTAGTAATAGGGGTGTATTAATATGAATTGTAAAATGAAGAAAGGAATTATATCATTTATTCTGATGCTGAGCGTTATGCTTATGTTAGTACCGTTAAACATATTAGCCGCAGAAGAAGCATATGTAAAAGAGGGTGATTTAACTTTTTATCTTGCTACACAGCAGGTCATAAAATGTGACCAGTCTACAACTGGAGAAGTGAGAATTCCTAGCAGTGTAAATGGTGTGCCTATTACATCTATAGATGCTTCTGCATTTTCAGCTTGTAGTAGAGTTACCAATGTAATTATTCCTGATAGTATTAAATTTATAGGAATGTATGCATTTAAGGAATGTAGTGCTTTAAAGGATATAACTATACCAGACAGTGTTACATCAATAGCAAATTTTGCATTTGAGAGTTGTACTAACTTGAAGAATATCAAAATAGGAAATGGCATAAAAACAATAGGAAGCTATGCTTTTGCGAGATGCCCTGAGTTGACCAGTATAACTATTCCAGCGAATGTAAATGAAATAGGTCATTGTTTTATTAATAAATCCAATAATATAACAACAATTAATGTTGATGGGGCAAATACAGCATATACATCAATAGACGGAGTATTATTTAATAAAGATAAGACTATTTTACTTGCTTATCCGAATGGAAAAGGAAGTAGTTATAGTATACCGGACAGTGTTATAACAATAGAAAACCATAGTTTTATGGATTGTGTGAATGTGAAGAATATAACTATTCCTAATAATGTTAAAACAATAAAAGTGGGTGCTTTTGAAAATTGTACAGAATTGACTGATGTATATTATAGTGGGACAGAAAACGAGTGGAATAATATTGACATAAAAAATAATAATAATTGTTTGCGAAATGCTAATATTCATTTCAATTCATCATCTACTTCTCCAACACCATCAGAGCCAACAGTGGTATCATTTAGTGATTCTGCGTTACCGCAGGCGAAATACGGAGAGGGATATAACATACAATTCCAAATGCAGGACGGAAGCGCACCGGAAAAGATAGAATTTACAAGTATAACACCAGCAGGTTTGACAGTTAATGAGGACGGTACAGTAACAGGTATACCGCAGGTGGTAGGCACTTATCCGGCTCTACCTATCAAATGCACAGACAGCGCAGGAAATAGTGAAACAAAGGAATTTAGTTTGCAGGTTATGCCGAAGGAGGTACATGTAACGCTTGATGGTGACGCGTCATCGGCATATGACGGAGAAGCACATACATTGCCGTTGAAATGCGTGGAGGTTCCTGAGCTTGAGCTGACAGCGTTATATGGCGCAAACGGACAGGCAGAGCCGGCGGAAGCGGGTTTGTATTATGCGAATGTATTTTCTAACAATGGAATGTATCGTGTTGTTCGTGACAGAAACTATTACTTGACGATAGAGAAAAAGAATATAGAAATAGAGCATGACCCAACTGCACCGCAGACATATACATATAACGGACAGTCACATGCATATGAGTATACGGCTGAGGGAAATTATGAGCCTGTTGTAAAGTATAAGGAGTATAGCGACAGCGATAATCTTACGTCACCAGGTCAAGACAGCGGTTATACAGAAACACCGCCGACAGAAAAGGGAAAATATCGTGTGTGGATAAGTGCGTCAGACAAGAATCATAAAATATATGATGGCAGCGGTAAAAGTCCATGGTATGTGTTCGGCGTACTTGAAATAACGGATTAATAGGAATATAAAAATATGCTTTCAGAAAACTGAAAGCATATTTTTTGTATATTAGCGATATACCGCAAAAATTTGATTGGATGGTATTTACAAGTAAAAAGCAATATGGTAAAATATACTTACAAGATATTTTAGTAATAGGGGTGTATTAATATGAATTGTAAAATGAAGAAAGGAATTGTATCATTTATTCTGATGATGTCCGTTGTATTTACAGTTATTCCAACTAGTACATTAGCTAAACAAGGTTCAGAAACAGAGACTGGAGGAGTAATTACAAGGATAGGAGATTTAGGATTTGATTTGGCTCTGAATAGACTTGTAAGCTGTGAAGATGAGGCAGTGGGGGAAATAACAATACCAAGCAGTGTACAGGGCGTGCCGATTACAGAAATAGGCCAGTATGCTTTCTCGGACTGCCGTCAAGTTACACATGTAAATATTCCTGATAGTATTAAGTCTATTGGTCCGTGGGCTTTTAGCCATTGTTTTGAACTTAAAGAAATAACAATACCGGATAGTGTAATTTCAATAGGATTTGATGCTTTTTATTCCTGTCTTGCCTTAAAAAGTGTCAAAATAGGCAAGAATGTTGAAGAAATAGATGACAATGCTTTTGAGAAATGTGTATCATTGACCGGCGCTGTAACAATACCGAATAGTATACGCAAAATAGGAGCTAATCCTTTTTCCTACTGTAGTAATATAACAGCAATTAATATGGAAAGTGAAAAAAATCAACATTATAAATCAGTAGACGGAGTACTGTTTGGTGGTTACTACGCGAATACTTTAATTTCTTATCCGCCTGCTAAAGAAGGCAGCAGTTATAATATACCCAGCAATATTGGAGGAATAAATAGAAAAGTTACAGTAATAGGAGAAGATAGTTTTATAGGCTGTGAGCATTTAAAGAATATAACAATACCGGATAGTGTTACGTCAATAGAGAGGTATGCTTTTTATCATTGTACAGGCTTAACTGATTTAGTTATACCCGACAGTGTTACGTCAATAGAGGGATATGCTTTTGATTGTACAGGCTTAACTGATTTAGTTATACCCGACAGTGTTACGTCAATAGGGGAGGGTGCTTTCGACAGTTGCTCAAATTTAAAAAATATTAAAATAGGAAAAGGCTTGCAATATTTAACGGACCGTGTATTTCATAAGTGTGAAAAGCTGTCTCGCGTTGTTATACCGGAAGGTGTAAAAAGAATATCCGCGAATTCTTTTGGCAGATGTACAGGGTTAAAAAGTATAAGCATACCTGATAGTGTTACAGTAATCAATAAGTGGGCTTTTGGAGACTGCGTCAATTTATCGGATATATATTATGGCGGAACGGAAGGTCAGTGGAATGTTATAAAAATTGAAGATGAAAATCATTTGCTGCCATCATATGACGTTGATGCTTTAGCGAATGCTAAGATTCATTTTAAAGCCTCAGCGCCTTCTATTCCGGCTGTGCCGACAATGGTATCGATAGATGAGCCGTCATTACCGCAGGCGAAATACGGAGAGGGGTATAACATACAATTCCAAATGCAGGACGGAAGCGCGCCGGAAAAGGTGGAATTTACAAGTATAACACCTGCCGGACTGACAGTTAATGAGGATGGTACAGTAACAGGTATACCGCGGGTAGTAGGCACTTATCCGGCTTTGCCTATAGAATGTACAGACAGCGCGGGGAATACAGTGTTGAAAGAATTTGATTTGAAGGTTATGCCGCAGGAGGTACATGTTGAAGTTAATGACAGCGCTGCAGCTGAATATGACGGAACAGCACATGCGCTTCCGCTTATGTGCGTAGAGGAGCCTTATGTGGAGTTATCCGCGTTATATGGAGTCAACAAGACAACCACTCCGACAGATGCGGGTATATATTACGCGCAGGTGTTTTCAACTAATCCTGCATACCGTGTATTGCAGGATAAAGCCTATTATTTGACTATAGAAAAATCAAAGGTGAAGATAACGCACTCGCCGCAGACATATACATATAACGGACAGTCACATGCATATGAGTATACGGCTGAGGGAAATTATGAGCCTGTTGTAAAGTATAAGGAGTATAGCGACAGCGATAATCTTACGTCACCAAGCCAAGACAGCGGTTATACAGAAACACC
>CAJUFV010000161.1 GCA_910585795.1 uncultured Clostridia bacterium
ATCGGTCTGCGTAAAAATTACAGGCTTTATATCGCAGTTAGTAAGAATATTATTTTTTTTATCATATACTGCGGCGATAGCTTTACATTCAAGTATGTTTTTACCAAATTTAGATATAGTTGCCGTTACAGAATTATTATCGGAAATCATTTTTGTAACTGATATGGCGTCAGGATTGCCGACAGTGAGTCTGAAATCCTTATATACGGTAAAGCCATCTGATTTATTTGTAATTTTAGCTGTTACAGTAACGTCAGTCTGCGTATTAGGTAAGGTTACTTTTCCGTCATTAGCTATGATTGAAGTATCTGAGGAGCTCCATGTAACCTCAGCATTTTCAGAAACAGATTCCGGAAGCGTTATATCCGATATAACAGCCGATGGATTCGGCGTGAGCTTATCTATTGTAATAGCGTTTATATTTTCATCAACTGCCGGTATTTTGTCAGCCTCTATTTCCTGAAGGCGCATTTTTTCAAGCTTCATGAAACTGCCGGTTGAGGAATTTTTGTTTATTGCAAAGCGTATGCCTGAAATATATGTTTTTCCTGCCGCTGCGGCTCCCCAGTTTGTCATGCTGAAGGTATCGCCTGCTGCGCCGGTATTTATGGCTGCCGTTGTTTTCTCTGGTGTATTTGAGCCGTTTCTGAATAGCTGAAAGGTTGAGCTTTGTGAGTCAAATATTATGCGTATATCATTCATAGCCGCGGCGCCGTTCCACATAGGTATAGATGTGTCTGAAGTGTTTAATTTGTTGTTGTATATGTTAAAAATGCCATTTGAGCCATTTACTGTAAATCGTCCAACGCTCCTGTCAGAGCTGTCTCTGTAGCCAAGAATATCAATCCATGAGCTGCCGGCCGATTGAGTGAAGGCCCCTCTTATGTCAAGAGCGTATTTTCCCTTAAAGTTATATTTTCTAAGAGTAACTCTACTGTTTCCGCCGTAATTATCTTCAATATAAGAGAATTGTTTGTATGCTTCATATACATTTTTGTCTGAACCGGCATTTGACGGAGTGGAAGTATCAGAGGTTTTATTAATAACAAGCTGTCCGCTCTCTGCCGTGAAATTACCGTATTCAGGAGATTCAAAACCACTTCTGCCGTCAAACGGGGAAGTTTCACTCCAATGATTTTTTTCAAGCTCTGCCTGAGACATTTTGTTTACGGTGTAGTCCTCATCAAATAAAACTGTACCGATACTGTTCCAAGCGTTTGACTTCAAAAGCAGCTTTAAAGCGCCATCGCTTTCTCTTTCATTTGCATCTATAGCAGTTACCTTGTAGGTAGTTTGTTTATTGCCAAGCTCTGCGGTGGTTTCAAAGGTAAAATTATTTGAAGTGCTTGTTCCAAGCAATTCGTATATAGGAGAATTTTCAACCGCTCTGTATATTTTATATTTCGCGGCGTCTTCAGACGTATCCCATGATACAGAAGCGTGTGTTTCATCTGTATAGGAGACTTTGACATTAGACGGAGTTTTAACCTTTATATACTGAGGTATATCGGATATAGTATATGTTTCTCCAATCTCACTGTTAAAGCTTATCATGTCCGAATCATCTATGTTAAAATCAACTGTATTATTTTGTGAGTCTTTTACTGATGCTTCGCTTATACCGCTGTATTTAATTTTACATACTCCGCCGGAACGTGAGGTTATATTTATGCTGTCTGCTTTATTGTTGTGCCATGATGCGTCAACTACAAAATTACCGCGCGCTACAAGTCCCTTGTAGCTGCCGTCAGACCATTGTGATGGTATAGCTGGAATTGGTTCTATATAGCCTTCATGGCTTTGGAGAAGCATTTCTGATATTCCGGCAGCAGCTCCGAAGTTTCCGTCTATCTGGAATGGGGGGTGAGTATCCCACAAATTAGGTAGTGTTTTTGTTTTAAGCTGCTGTTTTAAATTAGCGTAAGCCTGTTCTCCGTCCTTTGCCCTTGCCCAGAGATTTTGGCGATGCGCGCATGACCAGCCTGTGCTTCCTAAGCCGCGTTTGCTGAGCGTAACCTTTGCCGCGTCAAGCCATGCGGGAGTATTTGAATTTATGCTTGTGCCTGGATATAGTCCGACAAGCTGAGAAATATGACGGTGATTTTTGTCACCTATTTCACCGTAATAGTTTTCCTCGCGGTATTCTTTAATATGACCTGATTTTCCAACAGGGACAGGGTCCAGCTTATCAATCTGCTCGTCTATTGTATTAAGTAACGGGTCATCTGAAGCGGTGTAGCCGAGAATATCAGCCGCCTGTTGTGTCTGCTTGTGACTTTCGTATGTCATTTGCTGGTCAAAAGTTGTTCCTGTTGTACGGTAGTGTACCCCATTGTGCACTTGTTCGGGTGAAGCGGAATATTCAGTAAGGTAAAGGCCGTCATGCGGTTCCACAGCTTTGGACAGGAAACGGGAAACACCGCTTACAACAGGATAGGTTATATTTTCCAGTATGCTCTCATCACGTGTAAAGTCATAATAGTCCCAGAAAAGAGTTGATGTAAGCGCGCTTGTTCCCGGTCCTGAATGTCCCTTGGTAGGAGGTGCTTCTATAGAAAACGGCCAGCCGCCTGTGCCGATACCCCATCCGTTACCTCCGTCAAGACCTGATTTGTTAGGGAAATATTCGTTGATATATTTTGTCGCTCCGTTTTCAGCCGAAGCTATATATGCCTGGTTATAATCGGAATATGACTTGAACATTTCAGCAAGATTAGTGCTGAAAGCAGGCCAGTAATTCATTTGAACATTTATGTTGTGCCAATATCCGGATGTCCATGGCGAGCTGTCATATCTGTTCCATATGCCCTGAAGAGTAGAGGGCAGACAGCCTTCTCTTGATGACGCGATAAGCAGATAACGTCCGTACTGAAAAAACAGTGCTTCAAGATACCTGTCGTCAGCATTTTTTTTGTAGTCTGATACCAGCATATCTGTTGTCTTTTCACTTTGGTATGTACCTGACAGGTCAAGAGAAACACGATTGAAATATTCGCTGTAATCTTCAATGTGCCGTTCTTTAATTTCCGAATAGGAGTAATTTGCCGCATCATTTATATATTTTGATACTTTTTCATGAGGGTGCGGATAGCCGTCAAGTTTTTTTGTTCTGTCGGGCTCAGTGAATACGCGGCTCTCAAGCTGATAGTTTGTGCCTACAGCCATAAGAATCGTAACATCATCGGCATTTTCAACACTGATAACGCCATTGCCGTTTTCACTGCCGGCAGTAAGTGTACCTCCGTTATTTAGAACTTTTATCTGTCCTTCGTATTGTATCTGATAATAGTCCATCTGACCGCTTAGTGTGATTGTATCACCATCAGCCGTAACTGTGCCGGATTTTCCCTGATTATCTCCCGCTTTGCCGCCGTAATCCTTTATAAACGGTATTTCTGGATGAAGCTTGAAAGATATTTTGCCGTTTTCTGAGGCGGAAAGATGAATAGCGAGCACTTTATCGGGATATGAGGTCAGATATTCGCGCGTATAGGCTATACCGTCCGATGTATATGATACCGCTTCAACAGCATTTTCAAGATTTAATTCGCGTGTATATCCGCTGATGTCTGAGTGATTGAAGTCTATATAAACTTCCGCAAAATTATTAAGACCGCCTCTGCCGCTGGCGTCTGAGCGATATGGGTTGAACATACTGTTTTCAGTTATTTGTATACGCTCTGTGTCATAACGGCCGAAAACCATTGCCCCCATATATCCGTTGCCTATGGGCAGCGCCCATTTTTCCCATCCGTCATCATTACCTGTGTCTTTGCCTGGCCATTCGGCAAGATTATCATAGCCTGTAGGAGCAGGTTCATCATACCATAATTTCATAGGATTAACACTTTCTGTATTGTTGGCTTTTGCGGATGTCTGCATATTTGATACTGATGAAAACGCGGGAATTAGCAGAGAAACCGATAATATAGCCGCTGTTATTTTTTTTAGTTTCATAATAATTTTCATTGCCTTTCTGCCCGCTGATGATAATTAGAATATAACGCTTTAATACGGGCTTATAATTGCGTTAGATTCAATTTTATGTATCAAGAGCAGCTTTGTCGGCAATAACGGTAACGTCATTGTGCGCGGCCAGAATAGTAGCGGGAATTTCAGGGTCTATCATGTTACCCTGAAGAGCGTGTACAACACGCGCTTTTTCTTTGCCGCTTGCAAGAAGCAGTATACGCTTGGCGCGCATTATTGTAGCGATGCCCATTGTCAAAGCCTGTGTTGGAACCTCGTCAATGTTTTTAAAAAAACGTGAATTGGCCTCAATTGTATTTTGAGTAAGCTGTGTTATATGAGTAAAGGAATTCAGAGCTTCGCTTGGTTCATTAAAGCCTATATGACCATTCTGACCAATGCCTAGTACCTGTAAATCCAGTCCTCCATGCTCAGCTATTGATTTTTCATATTGTTTACATTCCTCTGTCGGAGTGTCTGTTTCACCGTTAGGAATGAATATATTTTCAGGCTTTAAATTAACTTTGCTATATAAATGTTCTGTCATAAAATAGTGATAGCTTTGGTTGTTGCTGCGGGCTATAGGGTAGTATTCATCAAGATTAAAGGTTGTGACATTGGAAAAATCAATATTCATATCAACAAGTTTCTGATACATTCCTATAGGTGTTGACCCTGTAGCAAGTCCTAGGTTGCAGTCAGGCTTTAGTATAATCTGAGCTGAAACAAATTCAGCCGCTTTCTGTGAAAGCTCATCATAATTTTCGCATACTATAAATCTCATTTTATCATATCCTTTACTTTAAATTTTCAAGCTTATTTTTAACATCCAATTTAAACCGGTCTATGTATCCGGTAACGTATTCGCAAATATTGCCGCTTTCAAGAACGGGCAGTAAATCCATAGCGTATATTATTTTTTCATAGCTGTCTACTCCATGTGATTCTGAGAAAGTAGCATTTGCGAGACGCCGTCCTGTAACAGCAAGGTCATATCGTTTACCTCCTGAAATCTGTGAGTCAAAAACGCCGAGCAATGCGGCTTCAAGATTAGGACGTTCAGATGCATCAAGACTTATTTTTTCATTGTCGCACATCCAGTCAAGTCCTCGCCAGACCTCACAGCCATAAAAAGCCTTTGGCCTATAATTAAGCTCTTTAAGCGCGGTTATAAGCCGCAGCGTGACGGCAACATGGGTGTCGTGCTTATCCGCCGGGTTATGAGTGTATATAATATCGGGGCAGGTTTGTGATATTATTTCCTTGAGGTCATTGACGGCTCTTTTGTCCGAGGCGTCTTTTACAGCGGATGAGGGAAGATTAAGAAAAAATTGAGCGGTGTAGTCGCCTATTACAGCCGCTGTTTTCTGTTCCTGTTTTCGTATCGCCATCATATGCTCGTTTGAGCAGTCCGCGTATATACCGCTTCTGGGACTTCCGCCTCCGTCTGTAACAACAGCCGCGGAAAAGTTTTTATTTTCTTTCATAAAACATTCCGCAATACCGTGATATGCCATGAATTCTATATCATCCTGATGTGCTGCTACAGCTAAATGGGTGGTTTTTTTCAAAGCATGAGAGGCGTCCGTATTTTTGGGAATATAAATATCCATTTGATTTCATCCTTTCTGATGTAATACTTGTTTAATTAAATTATAAATCAGTCTGTATTATTATTCAATCAGCTAATTATGAACTATATAGGTTATTTTTATATGAAAAAATACGGCCGTTCAATACGGCCGTATTTATAACGCTTATATTTATTTTGGTATGTTTAAGAGACGGTGTATAACCACAAAAGCCTCACAGCGTTTTGTAGCGTTTTTAGGAGCGAACGAACCGTCATCCATGCCGAACATAAGCCCCATAGATACCGCGCTATCAACAGCTTGCTGTGCCCATGAGCTTATATTTTCTGTATCAGAAAAATCTGCTTCATTTGTCTGGTTGCTGTCAGTCTTAACCGCGTTGCTTAGAATCACTGCCATTTCTTCGCGTGTGATATTTGCTTCGGGTGACATTTTATTGTCAAAGCCGGAAAGCAGATTATTATTGTAGGCTGTCTGTAAAGCATCTGCATACCAATCGTCTGTGCCGACATCATTAAAGCTTCCATCATATGGCGTAGTTTCAAGACCTAAGGTCCGTACAATCAGTGACGCAAACTGGGCGCGCGTGATGGGACTTTCAAGTCCGAGTGAGGTATCCGATATACCGGACACAATACCTTTTTGGTAAAGCTCTTCAATTTCAGCTTTGGCCCAGTGGTTTTCAAGCTCATTTTGCATTGATGGAGTCATTTCTGTATTTGGAGCTTGTGTATTATCAGGCTTTGTTGTTTCAGTTGGTTCCGCTGTGGTGTCGGGTTCAGCCGTTTCGGATGGTTTTGCTGTGGCGTCAGGTTTTGTTGTTTCAGTCGGTTTTGCTGTAGGAGTGGATGGTTTTATAGAACCACCGCCGCCACCTCCGCCACCGCCACCGCTTATACTGCCGCCGCCTCCATGTGAAGGAGCGAAAGTCGGTTTTACTGTAGGAGTGGTATTTGGATCAGGAGAAGGCGCTGTGCCGAGGTATAGACTATTTCCTGATTGTACAAAAGTTATATTTTCACCGTTGAGCTTTATTGTTTTTATCTTTAAACCGCTTGCAGTTGTCTGAAGATTATCTGACTGAAGCTGCTCGGCGGTGAGTGATGAGCCGTCAATAGCGCATATCTGACTGCTTAGTGTGACAGATATTTCGGGTATTGGATTGTCGCTTTTATAAACTGTGCTGCCGCTTTGATTTATAAATGAAACATCCTGAGCCGCTATCTGCATGGGAGAGCCGTTTGAATCTACCTCAAGGAACAGCATTGAAGCGTCTGTTGTAAAATCTCCTATAGAAACAGTTCCTTTTTTTGATGGATTGTGAAGAAGATAATATATGTAATGCTCTGTATTGCCGCTTCTGTTATTTTTCAGATAAATTTCATACGCTGACGCGTCCGTTTTATCCATACCTGTTATTTCAAGCGCCACGGCTTCGGCATCATAATCCTCTCCTATGCTTACAGGGAGCAGGAGAGTATTGAATACAGCGTTACCGCTTAGATTCTGTTCATACTCTGTATACAGCGCGGTTGACACACTTCCCTGTCCCTCAGAGTAATATCCTGTTTTGACAGAGCTTTTAGTATAGCCCTCCGGAGCTACCGGCACCACCTGAATATTTACACCGGGCATGTTTGTCTGTGTTGTTTTGGTATCTTCATTCATACTGATATCAGCCTCAGGCAGAAAATGCCATGACTGAACATATTTATTGGATGAGGTGTTTTTCGGAACAAGATAGTCATTGACAAGCCAAAATTTATTTCTGAGGAAGAACGTGGAACGTTTATATGATGAAGCGTCCTGTGTGTTTGGCGTATTGCTTGTCAGGAAATCATATGTATTGTTTGTTTCCCATCTGTCCATTGTTCCTTTGTTGCCGCTGCTGGAATTGCTCCACTGACTTTTGCCGTTCATTGTAACGGTATTATGAGCGATGGTTGACGTAAGCCAAGTTTTCGCGTCGCTTCCTGAATAGGAGCCGTAAAGCGGGTCAACAAGCAGATATTGTCCGTCGGCCATAACAGTAATTGAGTTGTCGTCAGGGTGAGCGTGATTGCCGTATCCGCCGTCTGCGTCTGTAAACAGATACCATGCTTTATCTCCCCAGCCTGTACGCATTACCGCTTTAAGTCCTACCGGATATAGCTTTGATGTGAAATCAGGTTCCTCGCCGCCGAAGCCTGCGGCATAGTTAAGGTGCGGGTCATCAAACCATCTTGCAAGATACTGCATGCGTGACAGAAAATTACCTCTGTGACTATAGCCGTCACCTACCTGATTATCTCGTATGCCGGGCATACTTGTATAATATTCAAACAAACCCAGATGAAGTATGTTATCAAGAGTTCTTTGTGTATAAGGATAGTCAGTTATGCCAAGCTCGTCTGCGACATCCTTTGCGCCTGTCAGCGTTGTGATTGAATAATCTGTGTATCCAAGGGAAAGCTCTGTACAAACCCAGTCGCTTTTTATCATCGCGTTTGACAGTGACTCATATCTTGATTTTACTCTGTTAATCCAGTTCTGAGAATCTGTGAATTCAGGGAATGTAACCGCTACAGTATAAAGTCCCTGACATTCTGAGGTTCCCCAGTTACCGCTTCTTGTGAAATACTGAGCGCCGTTTGCTTCGACGTACATATATTTCATAAATGACGTAAACACATCCGGAGTCATATATTCGCTTTCTATAAGCTGCATTGTCAATGTAGGCATACATTGTGTTCTGAGCGCAACGTCAAGGGATTTCAGCCAGCATATGTCATTTCCTCTTACATATATAAAATCCATGAGCTGGCGAAGCGCTGTATATGCGTACTTTTCCTCACCGGTAAGATTATAAAGCTTTACCAGCTTATCATACCATGTGTTGAAACGAAGCAATTCCTCCTGATAGCGGTAGCCCGCTCCTGACGGCTGATTCCATGCCCATGAGTCAAGCTGGTCATAGGAATATATTACCTGAGCTAGTACGCTTTTATATGTTGAAGTTTTTTCGTTCCAGTCCGAATCGTCAGAATAGAAAACAACAACTTCTTTTTCAGCGTTTTCCTTTTCATTATGTCCATATAGGTTAAGAGTTGCCGCTGTCACCGTGTCTCCTGCCTTTAGCCATGACATATCAAATTTCATATAAATACGGCTTGTATTTTCATTTACAAGCGTATTTGGTGAGTCAATGGCGTCCTCGCAGGCTGTAAGCGTTTTATCTGAACCGAAGGCTGTACCGGAGTTTGAGCCGGCTTTTATATTAGTATCATCTGACGGATATATAATACGTTCAGTACCGTTTACTTTTACTAAAAGATATGGTGATGTGCTTTCGCCTGCTTCCTTACTGTTAAATATGGCTTTATCGCCGTTTTTATCTGTTGCTATTGCCCAGAAAGTAAGAGTCTGACGAGTACCGATGTATTTTGTTACGGTATCTGTGATATCCGCGCTGTGATATTTGGGTGTATTGTTTATATACAGAAGCTCAAGCGGAGAAATACCGCTGTTTGCGTTGTACATAAAGTTTTTGAGCAGCAGGTCTGCTGTAATCTGGTCTTTTTTTGCGGTTGAAATATCTTTTTTTCTGTTTCTTCCTCGTTCAACAATTATATAATAATTGTAAAGAGCAAGCTTTGCGTCTTCATAGTTACCGTCCTTGACGCACATTTCAACATCTGAAAGTCCGGCGTATTTATCGTAGTTAAGCTTACCCTTTATTTCCCATGCTTCTGTTTCACTGTTCCATTTGCCGAAGAAATTTTCATCATTGAGCCAGTAAGGGTCATGCAGATGCTTATTTCCTGATGAATATTCCTTTCCCTCAAGAACCTGCTTGGTATTGAAGGGGTCAGTATGCATGCTGTAGCCGTATGTGCTGGTTATATATCCGTTTTCATCTGTGGTATTCTCGCCGGTGTCAGGGTCAGTCTGATAACCGGGAGCTTCCGCGTAAGAGGCGGCTAAAGCAGCGGCTTCTTCAGCTTCAACAGGTATATCCTCAGCCAACAGTGATGTATCGGTTACTTCATCATCGAATTCGGAAAGATGCGACATGTAATCTTCTTCATCACTGAATTCAGAAAAATATGATGTATATGCCGTTTCGTCATCAAATTCAGGAATATATGTTTGGTCAGCATGATAGGAGAACACCTCTGTGTTCTCCTTATCCGTATTTTCAAAAGCAAGGGAGGGAATAGCTGTACCCATTATTGAAACGGTTAGTATTAAAGCAAGTGCACTTTTAAAATGTTTCATAATTATTCCTCCTATTTTGCGAGTTCATAAATAATTCTTGCGGCTTCACTTCTTGTCGCGTTATTTTTCGGACCGAAGCTGCCGTCCTCATAGCCGTTTATAATGCCCTTTTCCTGAATAGCCGCCACACTTGACAGAGCATAAGGCGAGATGGTATCCGCGTCTGTGAAATCAGCAGAGGATTTTTCAGGAATATCTTCATTTACAGCCTTTAATGCTCTTGCGCACATAACAGCCATATCCTCTCTGGTAATGTTGCTTATTTTGTCAAATACTGTGTCAGATATACCTGAGACAATGCCCATTTCAACAGCTTTACGGATGTATTCATAGCTCCAGTCAGCTGTAGAAATATCAGTGAATGTCATTTGAGCATCAGATTCAAGATCGATATTTAATGCTGATATAAGCATTTTTACGAATTCCTGACGGCTGATGTTGTTTTGAGGATTGAAATATCCTCGCTCATCACCTGAGACAATATTCTTTTCCTTAAGTGTCTTTATGTAGCTGTAAGCCCAAAAATCGCTTGATACGTCAGAAAATACTGTTTGCTGTACTACATTGTCAAAGGTTGAATCTGTCGGGAAGGCAGGCAGACTTCCGTTTAGATTAGCTGATGTTTTTCCTGTACTGTTAGAGTTGTTTGTATTGTATACAGGAGTACCGCCTCCGGTACTGCCACCTCCGCCACCGCCGCCGCCTGATGTCGGCGGGATGGAAATCGGGATTTCCTCTATTGAGGTGACTCCGTTATATGTTGTGATTACCTTTAGAACGCCTGTTACTGTTTTGTCTGTCGGACGCGTTACAACGCCTGTATCTGAGAAATATTCGGGTATAGACGACTCATATTTAACTGCGCATCCGTATCTTGTTTCAGGAAGATTAACGCTTGATGTTATTCCTCTTAATGGGCCGATTTTATTGGCAAGATATTTACCTTCGGTTTTTGCTATTTCCGCGTCAGTAGTTCCTACAAGAACCTGAATCTCATTCAATCCGACATTACCGTCGTTTTGTTTTGTTACTGTATAACGCACATATCTTGCGCTTACAGGACTGAATTTAACAGTTTGCGTATCTGCTCCTAAGGTTTGGCCTGTATATGCGGCAGTCCATTTTTTATTGTCCGGCGAGGTCTCAATAGTAAAGCCCTGTGTATTATATTTTCCGAGTATTTGAGCCTCGCTTAATATGATTGCTGAGAATGTCTCAATATTGCCGAGGTCTACTGTGATATTGGCGTTTTTATTAATTTTCATTGTTTCCCATGATGTTTTAAATAATCCATCGACAGCCTTCTCCGCGCCGTGACCTACATTAGCGGTTACATTTGATATTGCTTTTTTGCCGCTTGACAGATTAAACGGGTCAATGTATACCACTGTAACGGGCAGTTCTTCTGTATAGAAAACTTCATTATCCGCGTTAAGCGTTAATCGGAATGTCATTGTGACAGGTGTGTTTTCTGTAAGATTTGCTTTATTCACAACACCGTCGTTTGACAATACAGACGGATTAGAAGATGTCCATGATGCTGTAGTTCCGGGGAAATCGCCAACCTTAAGGCTCAGATTTTCTGAAACATATCCGTTTGTCGATGTTATAGGCGCCGTGTAGTTTATTTGGTCGAGGGCCATTTTAAGAATAAGAGCTTTATTTGTTGAGACAGCGGCATTGTTTATTGTTATACTGCCGTTGTTGTTAATTTTATCGTTGGTATTATACGGAGCGTTTATTTCAAAGTATGAAAGTGATGAGGCTGCTTCGCGCATATTCATCGTCTGTGAGCCGCTGTATGAAAGTGATTTGTATGCTCCGCCGTTAAGTGAATACTGAAGCTCAAATGTACCGTTTTTAGGCTTTACGTGGAATTTGAATTTCAGATTTGTTGATGTGCCTGTTTCTGTGTAGTATTCTTTGGTATGCTGAGCCGTTCCTGTACTGTCTGACACGACATAAGTAAAGTACGGCTTTGAACCGTTTTCATTTCCCGAATAAATTGTTGTTATTCTATTTCCGTTTGCGTCTTTTGGTATAATTTCAAATTTGGTGTTGGCATTTGGTATTGTAATATCTGCATCAAGGACAAATTCTCTTGACATTGAGATTATTTTGTTATCAAGCATAGGCTTTATTGAAACAGAAGTTGTCGCTCCATCGCCTGCGCCTTTTGTTCTGTCAAGTATAATTTTGCCTTCTGAGGCGGTAACAGCGCCGCTGCCGTTCACAGCCGTTATATTTGAGGTTAAAGTATTGACAACAGTATTTGTTTCATATATGGTGAACAAACCTTCCTCAAAGTTAATAGCCATATTAAACTTAAACGGTTTTGTCAGAGTTTTTCCGCCGTATGCGAATGTGGCGGTCATTATTACTTCAGGACTGTTTTTGCTGCCAAGCTTTATAACCTTACCATCGTCTGTTATATAGTCTGCGTTTGAAGATTTCCATGTTATTGTCGAGCCGTAGGTGCCCTTTGAAGGAAGTGTAAGGTCCTTTGAAATATTATCCGCGTTTTCTTTTGTAAGCATTGAGATATTTACCAGAGACATATCCTTTTTAATAATCGTTTCAGGGTCAGATTCCTTGGAAACAACAACGTGGAATTCCTTGTATATAGTATCTGAACCTTTTGAGATGGCTGCTGTAAGCACGACATTTTTATCGCCGTCCAGAGGAGCGGAAATAAGATTTCCGTCATTAGAGATAAGCTTTGTGTCTGATGATTTCCATGCTATTGACGCTCCGTCTGCGGTGGTCGGAAGATTAAGACTTTCTTTTACTGATGTAGGTGTATCAGTAATTATTGACATTGTCAGCTTTTCCGCTGTTTCCGCAAGAGGGTGCGGCGCGAGAGAACCGTTCAGGCTGTATACATTAATACTGTTTACTGTTATGGAGTCGTTTACCTTTGCCTGATTTTTAATAGTATATATAATGCCCTGCAAGGTTCCGGGGTCTATAGTTGTT
The DNA here is from genome assembly GCA_910585795.1 of uncultured Clostridia bacterium. Lineage (GTDB taxonomy): Bacteria > Bacillota > Clostridia > UBA1381 > UBA1381 > Hominilimicola. The sequence continues at coordinate 12,795 of CAJUFV010000161.1, forward strand.
GTATATGCTTCATTTTCACCTATTCTTACTGAATATTCACCCGTTTTTGTGTCTATGGTGTATATAAAGTCTGTGGCTTTATCTGTCACATTTCCTGTGAAAACGGGGTTTTCCTGGTCATTGTAATTGTATACCTTTGATGAATTAATCGCGAGAGGGAAAGGATACACTGCCGCGTCAGCATTGTTTCCGAATGCCAGATTTTCCACTTGGAACTGTGAACCGCTTGTAATATGATGAGTCGCGTTTGAAACAATTTTGAATTGTCCGTTCAGTCCTTGTGAATATGTAGCCGTACGGGTTGTTTCGTTATATTGTTCGACATATTGTCTGAAGGAATACATCGAGCGGTATCTTTCAGAGTAATCGCTTTCTCCGGCAACAGAATTTTTTGTAATAACAAACTTACCGTTTGAAGGAGCCGTTGATACATTTGCAAATGAATTTACAGGGTCTGATTTATCAAAGTATTTCCATGGAGAAATATCGGTCAGGTCAGCTGATAATATCAGCTTTTCCTCAGTATATTTATTTACTTTAAGAGTATATGTTATTTCGGTATTTTTACCGTCAACGGAAAGTGTTGCTGTCATGACAATAGTAGATGTTTCCGCTGGTTTTTCGCCTGCGAGATATTTACCGTTGTCTGAAATAACAGACGGGGCAGATGATTTCCATGCTATAGCTACATCCTTGTTTGACGAGTCATCATGCCATGAGGTTATAAGCTGTTTTAAATCAGTTGTTATGTCATTGTAGTTTTCGCTTGTAAGTCTGTATGTTTCCATGTATGTTTTCGCGCGGCTTAAAATCATTTCCGCTGAATTGATATTATCAACTTTTGGTATGGTTACAGGGAATTCCTTATATACAGTATATTTATTTTCATCAGTTATTTTTGCTGTAAGAACAGCGCTTTGGTTTTCAAGCGTTCTTGATATTTTACCGTCTGCCGTTACAGCGTTTGTGTTTGAGGACGTCCATTCAACAGTGGCCTTGTCAAAGCCCGCTATTGTTTGTGGAAGAGTTAAATCCTCTGTTATATTGTTCTGGTTTGGCGCAATACTTGCTATTGCCGCCGCCGCATTTTCAGCATATGACAGTGTGTGAGAGCTTATTTGAGTAACCTTTACATTTTTGATTGACAGGCAGCTGTCAGGAGCAAGCTGCTGCATTTCAACCTTAAATCCGTTAAGAAGTATTGTCGAGGTTCTTTCACGCCAGTCAGTTGCTTTCAGAGGCTCACTGTTTGCCTGTACACCGTCAATAAATATGTTAAAGTTTTTTTGGGCAAGGTCATAAACAAAGCGTATGTTATGCCATGAGCCTGCAAATCCGGCGGAAAGCGGGTAGTCACTTGCTGAACCGTTTACACCGCTTGCCGCATAAGCATTGGCAGAACCGTCAGGCTTTATTCTAAGACGTCCCATAGATATAAGGGATGATTCTGCCGCGCCTGACGCAATACCGCTGCCCATTATATCAAGATATATGGCGCCTCCTGCATTTGAGCCGCTTGCAATATCGAATTTTGCGTCAAATTCGACTGCTGCCTGACCGTCAGCAGAAATTGTATAGGTTTTGGAGCTGCTGTCAGATGCGGTCATATATTTTGAAAAGCTTCCTGTAACTGTGTAAACAGCTGTTTTTGCGGCTGTTTTGATTATAGAAAGACCATTTGTATCTGTTGTAATTTTACCATTTGAAGCAAGAGCATTGTCATTAACCTTCCACTGATATTCTTCCGGAGTTTTTGAAGTATAGTCTTCATTCATTATAACTGTGCCTGAAACAGGCGGTAATGTAACTGTCGGAGTATCCGATGGTTTAGCAGTTGGGGTAGCCGTCGGAATTGGAGTATCTGATGGTTTAGCAGTTGGGGTAGCTGTCGGAATTGGAGTGTCCGATGGTTCAGTGGTCGGAGTAGCTGTCGGCACTGATGTTTCAGTCGGTTCAGGTGTAGCTGTTGGTTCTTCTGTAGGTGTAGGTTCAGGAGTGTCCGTAGGCACAATTGTTTCGGATAGCTTTGATACTATTGTTTTTTGATTCCATACGCCTTGTGTATCCTTGGAGGTATTCTGTATATTATAGGATATACCGGTGATATCGTTCGCCGATTCTGTAATAAACGGCTGGTCGGATACAAGTAAATTACTTTCTGAAATTACTGTGTCCAGCGTTCCTGCCGCGGAAGATTTTGCAACCTTAAGCCATGCTGAATATGTTTTTGCTTCATTGTCTATTTCTGTTTTAAGATATAGAATACATCCTGGATTACCGGCATTAGAGCTGTTTGTAATCTGGAAATTAAGCTTTTTATCTCCTATGGCGTTGCCGTCTGCGTCTGCCATATATGCGTTAGTTTTTGCTCCGTTGCCGTTTTTACCATCTATTTTAATTCTGGCTATAGGGCCGTCCGTGCTGTTTATATCAATATAGAGATAGCCTGAACGTACAAGCGGTGTAAATACATGCTCAACAAAGTATTTTCCGCTGTTTATTGTATCTGACGGAGGATTTGCGCTGTCATTTGCGAAAATATGCTTCATTATCTCTCCATGAGGAGGAGCGGCAGAGCTTGTATTAATGGAATATCGGATTGCCGTTTCATTAAGGGAATTATTTTCACTGTTTTCAGCTATTGCGCCCCATATATTTTTTGTTGTAATACCGTAATTGGCAGTATCAACTGCTGATGAAGATGGTGTAAATGTACTTGCGTCAAATTTGTATATTTGCTCCGCTGTTTCATCAGCCAAAAGGTTGATTTCCTCGTAATTTTCATATTCGTCCGCAAGAACTGCGGGCGCGAGTCCTGTAAATGCGGGAGCTATCATTGTTAATGTGAGAAGTCCGCTGAGAAATTTTCTTTTAATTGTATTCATGGATTATTACCTCTCTTTCATAGAATTTTGTTATCTTAAGATAACTACCGCGCGAACTGAATTATTTGCGGCGCTTATAAATATTTCATCGCTTGAAATATCTATATCGTCAATCGTGCCGAAAGTGGTTTCTTTTGAGCCGCAGTAATAAATAAAGATTGGAGGACCGCTGTTCTTTAATATTTCATAATCCACCTCAACAGATTTGTCACCTGACGGAGCTACACAGGATATCAGATGAATCCATCTGTTAAGATTTTCAGATACCTGATTGTATTCAATATTTGAAATATAACCACAGAAGGTTTCATAATCAAGTCTTGGATTTGTTCTGCCGTAGGATAATTCACCTGCCATGCTTCCGAGTACTTTTACAGCGTCCATGTTATATTCGAGGTCAAGCGAGTATGCGATAAGGTCACCCGTTGCGGGTATGGCGAAGCCTTCGCTTTCAGCGGCCGCTTCTGTTATTCTGTAGGATGCTGTTGTGCCTTCTGAGGTGAGAATTTTGATGTTGTAAAAAGCAGCATCGCTTTCTTCATCAAATTCATACAGACATTCCTGAACCATACCAACCTTGCTTTTTGTATTTATAAGGCCTGCTGTGCCTGATTTCATGGTCATGGTTACTACTATAAGATTTGCCATATGAGTTTCGTCACTGCGGTCATATGCCTGTACATCGTATAGCTGTCCGTTGTTCATTTCAACCGCTGTAAGATAATCTTCTTCTGATGGATTAGGATTATCCTTTGGAATACAAATTGTCATTGTGTCCATATCGACACCGAAAGCGCCGCCGGTTGTTTTGCCGAAGGTACGTTCAGATGAGTTATAATATTTCTGTTGTCCTGTGCCGATTTTTATAGGCGATGTGATTTTTGAAAGCTCGCCTTTTGAATTTGTCTTGTATGTTACAATCTGTTTGTCAAGTTTGATTGATGCGGATTCAGCGCTGGTGCTGATACCATTTATAGAAACCTTTGAAGCAAGAGGAATATCAATAACGCTCTTATTCTGGCACGCAAGTTTTGATACTACCTTTGCTGCGCCGCCGTCAGCGTCTTTTTCTTCCTCCTTCTTTTCCTGAATGGTATTGGGAAGAATTAATCTTGCCACGTATGTGTCTCCGCTATCTTCAAGATATATTTTTGATATATATGCGTAATCCTCAGAAGCGGATTGTTTCTTTATATATGCGACTTCATTGTTGAAGTTTAGATATATGTCATATTCCACGCCGGTTTTTATGTCAAAATCTTTATCAGTATCTTCAACTGAATATTTTTCACTGTCAACAGCAATATAATCCTTGCCCATACCGGTAATTTTACCTGAAATAACAGTGTCACTTACTATTACTTCAATCATGGCTTCGTCAGGACTGATATAACAGCTTAAGATATTATCATCTTTGACGTCCTCAACTGTAAGTATTTTTCCGTTTCTATCGGTAAGAACTACACGCTGGTCGCTGTCAGGGTCAAGCTTAATAAATTTCTTTCCGCATATGAGCTGGTTTTCTTTCAGATAAATTGTTTCCGACTCAATTGAAATGTTGCTCGCGATAACACTTGTATATTCTTTTGCGACTATAACATCCGCAATATTATCATCATTATTGTCAATAAAGGTTATTGTTCCATTTTTAAGACTTTTGAAAGTATTCTCGTCCCAGTCGTAAGTGACCCTGTTATTGAAAATAAAATACGCTGTTTTATCATACTTAATTGTTTTCGTGCTGTTTTCATCTGTTATATATTTGACGTTAGAAGAGGATGCTGAGGTAACGCTGTCTGCGGATATAGTCTGTACATTTGTATATCCGGAGGGCTGCATTGAGAGTATAACATTGCTGTCCTCACCGTCTACAAAGAAATCAACACGCTGTCCGATATATGTACGGTATGAAGGGTCAGATATTTGATATATTGCTCCGTTTATTTCTATTGTCGTATCATCAATTCCCGGTACGGGGTCGTTGAGGTATGTATCGGCTGTAGCTGTAACTATTCCGGTAAGCTTAGTTACAATGCTGTTGTCTTCGTTTTTAAATTTATTTCTGAAGGTGTTTCCTTCATCAACTTCATATTGGGGATAACCGTTTGACATTGATGACATTATCATAATGTCGACGTCAAGCGCGTTAAAAATCATTCTGGCTACTTCTCTGCGCGTGATAGGATTAACAGAAGTGTCAACACCGTCAAGTATGTCAAGCTCGCTTGCCTGAGCCATATATCCTGACGGATAACCTCCTTTTATCTGAGCAATACTGTTGTAGCCCAGAGCGCATACAAGTATTTTACTTGCTGCTGTCACATCAATGTTATCCTCCGGAGAAAAAGTGGTTGCCGAGGTACCGCTTATAACGTTAAGATTTGTTAAAAAAGCGATACTTTTTGCCGCCCAGTAATTATCAGGAACGTCAGTAAAACGTGAAGGCTCCGAATAGCTGTCTGCTGCCTTCTGCATAGACATCATTCGTACGGCTATTGACGCAAATTCGGCTCTGGTTACCGGTTTATCAAGCTGTAAATCACCGTTTTCATCACCGGTCATGATATTAAGCGACTGCAGGTCAAAAATAATGTCGTCAAATGTAGTTTTTGCGAAAATTGTTGAGGTTGCTGATACCATTGCCAGAATAACGGTAAGAGCAGCCGTGACTAATTTGTGTTTTGTTTTCATAGAGTTCGCTCCTTTATAGTTATTATCGTTGTAAACATACC
>CAJUFV010000162.1 GCA_910585795.1 uncultured Clostridia bacterium
ACAATACTCGTACTATATCTATTCCCTCTGTAAAAGATAATGCCTGTCTATCATCTTCTAAACTGTTTATTGCCTTCAAAAGAGCAGACTTAAACTCTTTAAAATCCAGAGGCTTCAAAAGAAATCTAAACGGTAAACATTCAAAGCTCTTCTGCATGTATTTTTTATGGCTTGTAACGAAGATAATCAATACATGCCTATCCATAGAGCGTATCATATTAGCTGTATTTATGCCATCAAGATGATTCATTTCCATATCCAAGAATATTATATCGTATATATTTCCCTTTTTCTTATACTTATCTATCAGAGCTTCTCCGCTTTTGAAGGTATCATAAACTAAGCTGCTGTCATTCAAGCTATCAATATATTGCTTTTCTGTATTAAGCCAATCCATATTATCGTCACATAACGCAATACGCATTTTAATCTCCTCCTCAATCATAAGCTCCTCCCTTCCATTATAACTATATTTTTGCAGATTGGTATATTATTCTTATATTTTCGTCATTTTGTCTAACTTTTCGCATTTTTCTTATTTATAATCAACAAAAAACACTCATATAAACTGCTAAACAGGATAACAATATAAATCATATCCTATTTAACAGGATATGTCAACACGTTTTGACGGTTTAACAGGATATTTTCTCAATTTTATACTGTACAATAGAATAAAAAGGAGTTGATTTTATGGATTTAGAAGAAAAATTTGTAGAAAGATTAGCACAACTTAGAATACAGAAAAATATTTCTGCAAGAGAAATGAGTTTATCGTTAGGACAGGGAGCCGGATACATCAACAATATTGAAAACAAACGTAATATGCCGTCAATGACTGCTTTCTTTTATATATGTGCACATTTAGACGTCACACCAAAAGAATTTTTTGACTTTGACAATGCAAACCCCAAAGAATTAAATAGTATAATATCTAACTTAAAGAAACTTTCACCGAAACAGCTTAAAAATGTTTCAAATCTCATTGATGATTTGACAAAGTAGAGAGATATTTTAAAATACCTCTCTATTTATCAATAATATCTGCTTTATGTAATAAATTTAACTTTATTTCCTACTGTCAATGTTCTTTTGGATATTGACATAAACTTTCTCGGTTAAATGTATTCATAAAATCTTTCATTTCCTTGCAATGATTCCTTTAAGCGCTTTAATATATCTAAGTTTGATTCTGAGCCAATTAAATGTCCGCCTTGATATAATTCCATTTTTGCATCCTCTAATGAAATATTGCCGGAAAAATAGTCCATGGCAACACTTGTTATTAATGTAGGTATATCAAATGCGCCATCTTTTGTATATTTCAGAATATCATCTACTCTTCTAATGATGGGTTTTTCAATCATTCCGATTTTTATATCATCACTAAGTATATATTTCATAACTTAAATTCCTTTTATTTAATTATTTTTTCTTCAAATATTTCACTATGTACTTATCAAATACTTCATCAAGTGTTAGCATTTCTGTTTCGTTTATGACCTCTTCCATTGTACGTTCGTCACTATTTAGCTCTTTAATGTCACGAGTTATACTAAAATAATCACAAATGTCATCAACAAAATGTACATGTGTCAACGTAAGCGCATAAAAAATATCTGAGCCTGTATCAAAACATAACGATGAATAGACTGCATTGTCATAGTCTTCCGCCTCATCATCGATACGTTTCAGCAATCCCTCGTGCTTTTTATGTAATTTCAAAAGCATATTGAAATTTTGTTTATATATTTTTAGCTCATATTTTAAAAATTCCTTATCTTCCGCTGTTAAATACGGACATTTAAAAGTCTTATTGTTCATCTTGCTTTCCCTCCAAATATTTTCTTATATATTCATCGAATACTTCATCAAGCGTCAGTATTTTTGTTTTATCAGCTATCTCATATTGAGGAACAAACACGTTGAGTTCTTTTATCCCCCGCGTTTGACAAAAATAACAGCAAATATCTCTGATAAATATGCTCTGTATGTTTGAACACGCATTAAAAATATTCGTTTCAACTGCAAAGCTTAGATATGAATACTCTGAATAATCCTCCGGACTGTCAAAATCCGATTTGCGTCTATCCTTATATTTCCGATATAATGCTATAATCTCTTTGGCACTTTCCTCATAAACCTTCTGCTCATACTCCAAAAATTCCTTATCCGCTTCCGTTAAATACGGACATTCAAATGTTTTACATTCCATTTCTAATTCCTCCATATCACAGAAAGGCGCGTGTTTCCACGCACCTAATCTGCATATCATCTTGTTTTCCTTAATTTTTACGCAGCCATACTGTATCCGCCTTTCGATTTTACACGGAGCTTGTACTCGTCGCAAAGCGTTCTCAGATATTCAAATTCCGAGTCCATATCGTTAAGCCTTTGCTTCAATATAACCTCGTAATCGTATTTCTTATCTTCGAGCGTACTCACTCTGTTCAGCCACCGCGTCAAAATAGCGTCGCTCTGACTTCCGGCTTTTATCAGCTTTTCAATCTTATCCTGATAGTCCTGTATCTGCTTCTGCATATACAGATAAAACTCCGTAGCCATCTTTTTACGCTGCTTTTCATCATCGGCAACATACATTGAATTTATGCTTATCTCTTTGCGCGTTGCCTTATTAGCCGGCGCATACAAATTCATACCGCTTAATTCTTCCATGAAGTCCTCAAGGTCGTCAATATAGCCCATATACTGCTTCGGAACAAAGAAATGATACCCGCGCGCGGAAACCTTGATTGCATTTAGCGACGATATGTACTTATCCGCCACCGTTTCAATCTGTCTGTTTCCCACGCAGTCTAAGTACAGCTTATATAAATCCTTAACCCTATCGCAGTATCCGTCCACATCTCGGTTTGTAAAGCAATCAACGTCTGTTACAAATATATCGCCTGAATCCTTGTCAAGTTGAACATTCGCCAGCTTATGATAATTATTCGTCGTTTCATTGACAGTTTCCTCTACAAGCTCACGTGATATAAGATTACCATTTACACGCTTGTTATCTCTGAAATAGATACGCGCGATATTCGGCTCACCATAGCGTTCCTCTACAATTCTGTCCCTGACGTCTGTAGTTGCACAGCGGAAAGCGTCAACCGAAGAATGTTTTTCCCTTGTACTTGACGGAAAACCGTATCTTGCGACCAAATCGCGGAACTGCTCTCTGTTAATCATAAGTCTGGGGAATGAGTAATATAAAAACTTACCCAAAATCTCCGAGCCTTGACCGTCTGCACTATGTACCACCATTAAATTATTTGCTTCCATAATTTTTTCCTCCTGATTTATATATTCTTTTCTGCTCTCTATTTCTATGCCGCCAATCTGTCATAACTTCTGATATGACGCTGCTTCCTATATAGACAATAATCGTCAATTCCTTTATACCAAGGGTCCCATGTACAAGTTTCTGTTTCTATCCCGAACTCTCGGAAAATACTGTTTATTTTCTTAAGAGCCTCTTTTACACGGGGATTGACCTGCTTATCCATATCAAACATTTCATATACCTTTCTCAGATTAAGCTGATGCAGTGTATCAGGCAGACAATTTATTGCATTGACTCCCGCCACCGCAATAATCAGACTGCCGCCCGATAAAACACTTGTAACATCCGCTTTGAGCGCGCCCTCAGTAAGATATGCCGTATCGGACGAGGTATCACCTACAACGTGTACCCAAGAGGAGACGCCTGTCCCCTCCGGATATTCGTTTGTGGAAAACCATCTGTACCGTTCATCAGCGGAGTCCAGTCTGATTTGCATACCCTGTATATATCCGTCCTTATCACATACGGGAACAAAAAAACCGCCGTATTTAGGCATATACATTCTCCATTCACCGTATTTACGATAAAATCCCGGTATTCCTCTAAGGTCATATTGCGCCGACAGTTTTTGCATAACTGCCTGTTGTTCATACTCATTAGCAGGCACGCTTTTATACAGAAATTTCTGTATGCTTTCCATTGACAGTCCTCTGCTTAACAGATCATTAAAATGTCTTCTATTAAGATATAAAAGCTTTAACATATCATAATACACATTATGACGTTCCATAAGCGTCTTAATCGGTGTATTGTTTACCTGCTTTATTATCTTCGGCTCTGTATTGCCAATATACCGCGACAATTCCTTTGCCGCATCACGGTTTGTCATACAGTTTATCCTTGCATATAAGCTGACGTCATTTCCTCTTGCGCCGCATCTGAAACAATTCCACTGATTTTTATGTGTGTTCAGATATAAATGGTAATGCTTATCACCGCAAAACGGACATAGCGCCTTAATTTCTTTTGCGCCTATTCCGTCATTCTTCATCTGAATACCGCATAAACGCGCAACCTCTTCAACTCCAAACTCTTTCCATTCCATCACGCCGCCTCCTTAACCGTGGCAAACGCAGGTTCATGAACAGTAAGAGCGCATTTGCGTACAAACGCAAACATCATCTGTCCGTCAGGTCTGGCGAAGTTAGTGTTTATACTCTCAGCGTTATCCACAAACGTCGGATATGTAAGTCCTGTCAGGCGCTTTACAAGCATTGCAACCTCCAATCCCGCTTTAATACGCTCTGAATTAGAAAGCCAGCGATAATCCTTGCTGTCATAGGTAAATTTAAAGGTATCTTTTATTTCGCCTGTACCCTTTACAACCTCAAACAGCTTGATTGCCGCTCTATCCATTTTCAGAGGAGTGAGCATTACTTCTGCACGCTTAACCGCATATTCGTTCGCCGCTGATATAAGATAACCAAGAAACTGCTTTTTGCCCTCATTATCCTTTATCTGCAATTTAACCGATTCTATTGCCTTGCTAAGCTCTTCATCGCTTCGCATAGCCTTTAAATCTGTTTCATCAGCAAACAGTTCAGCTTTCATAGCCTCAAGAGAATTTACCTGTGCTTCGCTGAAATTACCGTAGGTTAATTCCTCACGCAATCTGTCAATGTCAGCAGAAGTTGACGATTTAACATTCTTGATTTCCTCATCAACCTTTTTCAAGTCATCCGCCTTATACTGTTCAAACTGTTCTTTAGCTTGTGCGTCAAGTTTCATAAGATCGTCAATCTGTGATTTCAGATTTGCGCCTTTTTGCTTCATTTCAGCAAGTGTTGCCGTTATATCCTTTCTAACCGTATTAAATTCCTCATTTGTCAGCGCATGAGTACAGGTAGGACAAGGCACTCCCGGTCTGATACCTGTAGCTTTGTTATATAAGCCGGTATATTCCGAACGCGCCGAGTTCAGCTCTGCCTCTGTTTTTGCTATTTCAGCAGAAAACTTTGAAATATATTGTCTGTTCTGAATTTCCATACGCTTTTTTTCAAGCGCAAGCATTTCATCATTGGACACAGATTTTTTCGCTGCATTGTATTCCTGTCTTACAGCTTCAACGTCTATGCCCTCAAACTGCTTTTTCATAACTGCCGATATTTTTTCCTTTTTTGCTTTTATAGATGTCTCCAGCTTATTTCTTGTTACGGAATTGGACTGCATCTGTTCTTCTAAAAGCGCAAGCTGTCCCGAAAGATATGTAATCTGCTCGTCAGTCTCCTTCATTTCCGCGCGCTTATTTTTTATATAGTATTCCGGTTCAAGCACGCTTTCCTTTTCAAGAAGAGATTGCGTCTGCTCATTGCAAACTGCCAGAATAGCCTCCTTTGAAACAGGCGGAAGAAGCCTTTGCAGAAAATCACGTCCGTCGCTTGCTATTTTCTCTATGAAATACAATGGATTTATAAGCGACAGAAATATATCTTTTTCTGTAAATATATTTACCAGATTGGTTTGCGTCATCGTGTTTCCGTTGAGCGTTATACTTGTTGTATTGCCGCTTTTACGCCGCATGAGAGTATAAATTTCTCCGTCTCCGTTTACAAAATCCACCTCAACGCACATCTGCTTTGCGCCCTTGCTCATAAGCCGCTCAGTGCTTTTTTCGCCCCAGAACGGTACTCCGCAAAACGCGTATGCGATGGCGTCGGCAATGGTAGTCTTGCCCTGTCCGTTAGCGCCTGAAATATATGACGTGCTGCCAAAATGAAACTCTTTATCCTGCACAAAGGATTTAAAACCTTGCATTTTAATTCTTGTTATCGTAAATTCCGTTATTCTATCCATATTATTTTTCCTTTCTAAGCCGCTAATTCATAATCCTGCAAGATATGAACTTTACCAAAGCCCGTTTCCTGCGAATAAAACACAGCATTGTTAAGCTTTGCACCTTCTTTAAAGTTATCGTCTATACCGTTATAGTATACAGTCGCAGTCTTGTTTTCTCCCTTAATATCCTTAATTTTAAGCATACTTCTGACATTCTGACCGTCTTTCTGCTTCTTTACACCGAGTATTTCATATAAAGGTGTAGGCGCTGACTGCTGTGGTGATTTAGGCGTCTGCGATTGCTGTGGTGTAGGTGTATTACCTGAACATTTCAGCTTACTCATGTGGGTTATATACCTCTGTTCCAGCTTAGGAAGCTCGTCATCTTGTATGCACACCTTATCGCCTCGCATATACACTTTAACCCACACGGGTTTTATCTCATATAAATACCGTCCTATGCCCCACTTTACAGCCGCGCGCTTGAAGGCGTCAGATAATCCACCCTTAATAGGAGAATAATTTGACAACTCCGCACCGTCACTTTTACTTACCCATTCTTTCAAATCATCATCATAAATAGATATAATACAGATTTGAGATGCGTTATTTTTTGCTGTTATCCATGGTTTATACTCATCTTTCCAGCGCATTTGACCTACAACCTCATCAAGACGCTTGGCAATAGAACGCGAATCCAGATATGCAACAGCATAACCGCCTGTTTTTTCATTATTCGTACTTTGAATACGCCATTTCACACAATCCGCCTCAAACGGCTTCACAAATTCCTCTAAATACTTATTTGCAATCATAAATTTACCTCCGTAATAAAATCGTTCAGCGTTTTTCCCATATCAATCAACACATTATCATAGTAATACTGACTGTCCTTATCCTTCAAATGCTCCAATAACCCACGATAATCCAAATTGAGTTTTGTCTTCTCTTCTTTATAATAATCATAGTTATTAGGCATTTTCAATATAAAGTATGGCAAACCGTTAAGCTGATGCAAGGATTTAATTGACGGCAACGCGTTACTTCCCGTACAAAGTCTAAATTCTTCTACATTGGAAAACGGATAAATAAACATCTTTGATTTCGGAGTTAATCTGCCCGTTTCCGTAACACCAAGCTGCACATTCGTTATGAGATTATCAGCAGAAACCGAAAACCCAAAAACCAATCTCGGCAAAGGAAAATCCTTATATTCTGTTTTTTCAAACATAATATCTGCTGTCTGCTCCTCAAAACTTATTGCAACGAATTTATTTTTTTTCTTATCTTCACTGTAAGCTATACAATTTTGCGGTAACATACCGCTGTTTATACTGAATTTAAACTTCGTTACGTCCTTTAAGCACTTCAATATCTCGTTTGCCTCAATATATTTTACTGAAGTAATGTTATTCTCTTGTATTTCAACGCATATTCTGCAATCATTTTGGATATGTATAACAATTTCGTCATTTTTATTCATCACGCAGCCACCTCCAATTCTTGAGGTAGAAGCAATGAAAGATATATTGCTATTATTCCGTCATATATTTTTTTTAGCTTTTTTAACTGTTTCTCATAATAATAAAAAATAGTATTTATAGCAAAATATAATCCTACATAATCATAAAAACAACCTTCCTCGTACACA
>CAJUFV010000163.1 GCA_910585795.1 uncultured Clostridia bacterium
ATGTACAAATATTAAAATGTCTCCTGAACCGCATCCGCCATGCTTCCGCGTGTAAACTGAAGCTCAGGATTTTTAACGCTTACCTTCATCCCCTCTGATACTGAACTGATAATAAACGCGTTACCGCCTATTGTCGCTCCATTTCCTATAACTGTGTCACCGCCAAGAATTGTAGTTCCTGAATAAATAGTAACATTATCCCCTATTGTCGGATGCCTTTTCACACCCTTTAACTCCTGACCCTTTCTGGTAGAAAGCGCCCCCAGCGTCACTCCCTGATAAATCTTAACATTATCACCTATCCGAGTTGTTTCTCCTATAACGATACCCGTACCATGGTCAATAAAGAAATACTTTCCTATTGACGCGCCGGGATGAATATCTATACCTGTCGAGCTATGCGCATACTCCGTCATAATACGCGGTATCATCGGAACATCAAGCAGCCATAGCTCATGGGCAATACGATATACCGTAACCGCAAATACACCCGGATACGAGAATATAATCTCATCCGTACTATACGCGGCCGGGTCACCGTTATATGCCGCCTTTATATCTGTATATAAATAATCGCGAATCATCTCCAGCTTATCAAGAAATTTATATGTTATATCCTCTGCCTTCTCATTGATTATAGATTTCCTGCATTCACTGCATAAATCCTGATTACCAAATGCTTTGGCAATTTGTTTTTGTAAATTATACTGAATAAACTCCATTCTTTCTCCGATAAGAAATCTCATATATTCACTTCTGACACGGTTCTTGTCAAAAAAGCCGGGAAATAATATTTTCCTTATTTCCTCCACAATATCTATAAGAACACTCTTGCTCAGCATATTTTCGGCGTCTATTCTACCTGTAATATCATATTTTTTATAACTTTCAAGCAAATTATTTACAATTGCTTCTGTTCTGTCCGCCATATTCCATCCTCCTTTTTCTCAATAGTATATTCTATTCCGGTACAGCGCTTTTTTTTCTTAAATTTTTCAATAAAAAGCTATAAGACTTCCTTGGCGATTAACTATCCCATACCGCATATCCCGGCTCTTATATGTGCTGTCTCTAAACCAAATCACTGTTTTGTCTGTGCGATTATTATATCACAGCCAACCTATAATTGCAATCTGTAATTTAGCAAAGTCAGCCTGTAATGACTTTTCCTGCCGATATTGCCATATAATTAAATTTGTGATATTTGTAAATTTAACTCTGGAAATATCATTATTTATATGTTACAATAGATTGTATAAATATATAAGGAAACGGAATTTATAAATGATACTGATAATAGCGGAAAAACCGTCTTTAGGCCGTGACATAGCCGAAGCTCTTGACGGACAGGTTACAGAAAGAAATAATAGATTTATACGAAAGGGCAATTACGCCGTAACATGGGTATTCGGACATATGCTGTCACTTAAAGAGCCAGAGGATTATGACGTCAAATACAAAAAGTGGTCTCTCGACGCGCTCCCCATATATTTTGATAACTGGGAAATGAAAATCGGTGATGATATACAGCAAAACAGAAATTTTGAAACAAAAGAACAACGCGTCAGACTTATAGGTGATTTACTAAGTGAATCGGAAGCCGTAATACATGCTGGTGACCCTGATGAAGAAGGTCAGCTTCTTATTGATGAAATACTAAGATGGTTCAATTATGATAAACCCGTTATGCGTCTTAATACCGGAGACACAACCCGCGGCGGATTACGAAAAGCCTTATCTAATATGAGCGACAACAGCCAAAGCGTTAACGAGGGATGGTCGGCATACGCGCGCAGCGTCGCAGACCTAATGATAGGCGTAAATATGAGCCGTTTTTTTACATGTACGAATTCAGGAGCGTTGCTGGCGGTAGGCCGTGTACAGACACCAACTTTAGGACTTGTTGTAAACCGTGATTTACAGATAGAAGGTCATATAAAATCAACGTATTATGATATTTTTGCCGATATAGATATTGATACCGATGACGGCATAAAAACAGTCACTGCAAAATACACACGCAAAAAACAGAAAACTGGTGAAAACAGGCAAATAACAGAAAAAAGCAACGCAGAAGAAATACAAAAATCACTTGAACACAAACAGCTTGATAATATTATCATAGAAACAAAAATAGTAAAAGAGGACCCGCCTCTTCCGTTTAATCTAGTAAAGCTACAGAGCTATTGCAGCAGTCATTTCGGGTACAATCCGGCAGAGGTTATGGATATAACACAGTCATTGCGTGAAACTCATAAGGCCATAACCTATAACCGCTCAGATTGCCAATATCTTTCAGAGGAACATTTTAAGGAGGCGCCGAAAACCGTTTCACAGGTTATAGATAACATAAAATACTGTCCTGCTGAACTAGATACGTCAATTCATTCAAAATGCTTTAATGACAAAAATATAACAGCTCATTTCGCGATAATTCCGACAAACAACAAAGTAAATTTAAACAAGCTGACAGAGCGTGAAAAAAATGTGTATCTTGCTGTGTGTAAGTACTATATCGCGCAGTTCTTACCTAAAGCAATCAAGGAAAAGACGAAGCTTACAGCAGATATTAACGGAGAATATATGCTTGCGGCATATTCCACCCGTATTATCAGCAAAGGATATTTAGCTATATTTAAAGAAATTAAAACAGAAGAAGCAACGATTCTCAGCGATATTGCCAACGGATTATATTGCGGTACAATTGTCCGTACACGCATTGAGGAAAAGGAAACAAAGCCTCCGGCACGCTATACAAAAGCTACGCTTAACGAGAATATGACCCGTATAGCAAAATATGTGACCGATATAGAAATCAAGAAGCTGCTGCTTGAAAAGGACAAAGACAAAAAAGGCGAGAACGGCTCAATCGGAACATCCGCAACTCGTTCTTCTATTATAGACAGTCTTATTGAAAAAGGATATATGCGTGAGGAAGGGAAAAAAATCATCTCAACAGAGCTTGGACGCGAATTATACCGTATACTTCCCGATGAAATAAAAAAAGCTGACATGACCGCTAAATGGTGGTCCATTCAGGAGGATATACGCTCCGGAGAAAAGCAGTATACCGCGTTGACTGAAAATGTCCTTGATACGATAAACATAATATTAAACGAAACATATCCACCTGTACGTCAGGATATTATGACCAAAACAGTCACATCAAAATTTCATGAAATTATAGGTATATGCCCATTTTGCGGCGGCAATATCATAGAGGGCACAAAGGGCTTCGGATGCAGTAACTGGAAAGAGCCTATAAGCTGTAAATTTACTATATGGAAAAATCAGTCCAGAGGCATGTTCTCCAATGTCACGGTCACAGCCGCGCAGGCCAAAAAGCTTATAGCAGGTAAAAGTGTTAAAATGAAAAAACTTGTCAAAAACAACGGAGAAAAATTTGAAGCGGATATAATGCTTAAAGCGGATAAAAATGCTCAATATCCTGTACAACTGGTCTTTGCTCCGCCACAGTCCTTGGGCATATGCCCCAAATGCGGCAGTGATGTGACCGAAGGAGCAAAAGCATTCTCCTGTAAGTCCGGCTGCGGCTTTATTATATGGAAAAAAAGTGAAAAAGGAATATTCAGAGGTATATCTGTTACGTCAGCCATGGTAAAAAAATGGCTTAAAGGCGACAAGGTTAAATGCAATAAATTGACAGAAAAAAATGACAAGCAGTTTTCCGCTGAGGTTTCAATGATATATAATCCTCAGAATATTTACGGAGTACCTGATTTTAATATAGAATTCACAGATAATTCTGACAAAAAATAAATATTCATTTTTTACATTTACATATCTAACAGTTTTATTTAGGCTAAAGACAAAAAAGTACAGTTTATACATAAACTGTACTTTTCAAATTATCTTCTGAATGAATTTTTTATTCTTTTTACCAACTCACTGTGACTGCTTTCAAGAAATCCGGCAAAAATCTCCGACTGCTTATCAACATACCACAGCTTTGACGAATCAATGCTTTTTGCAGACATTACAGTATCGGCAAGCATTATACACGCTATAACAACAGTTACAATCTGCAAAGGAATAACACCCAGATTATCAATTAATCCAAATGTAAACGGAGCAATAAATCTTATCAGAAGTACTGTGAGCACTCCAAAAGCCATGCCGCCTATAAGACATACCCTGCCGCGTATATTAAGCGGCCAGTTAGTATAGTCCCACCACCGCTGATGAAATAAAGTTTCCAAAAGCCATGAAACAAAATATTCAAGAACTGCTGTTATAAACATCCCCGCAAAAAACAGCGCATATGTATTTTCTATCCAACCAAGCAACATAAGGTCAAGCATCGCTCCTATACCATAAATAGGACAAAAGCATGTATTTAAAAATCCGCTGTTAATCCATTTTTTCTGCTGAATTGTATAGTATAAGGATTCATATGCCCAACCTATGAAGCTAAATACAGCAAAACATAGAAAATATCGGCACATATTCATTTTTTATCCCCCCCTATTCAAACTTTTGTATCTCCTTGTACAACTCTTTATAATTCATTTCTGTTCCTATTGCCCCGCTTCCATAAGCATTTTTTCGTTTTACCGTTTCATATATAGAGCATGCCTTATCCACCAGACAAACTATCCATCCTTCACGGCACAGAGGCGGAACAACAGTCAATGGGAACATATGTTTCTTTATAATGTCACGTTCCGTATCTGAAAGCTTAAAATCACGCTCCGCATTAGTCAGCGCAGCAGATGGATGTGTGAATCCATGAAGACGCTTCTGCGCTCGGTGCCAGTCATAGAGAAAATAGTCATGAAGCAGCGCTCCGCGTATAAGCTCACGCTTTTTATAACGTATCCCCATAAATTCCGCCAGCTTAATGCTATAATACGCTACCGCAATAGTATGCTTCAGACAAGTAGTGTTACCGTGCTGAATAAACTTCTCCATACGACGCAGTTTTGATTTTTCTGACAAATGATACAAGCAATATAACACTGAATTCATTATAACCCGTCCCAACTATATATTCATTCTATAAGCTATATTATAGACAAAGAGACACAATATGTCAATGCTTTGTATGTTTTATTTATAAATTTTTAATTTTTATGCTGATAATATTTTTTCCCTTAAAGTATAATATAATCCCAGCGTACAAGCACTAATAAAAATACAGCGGCACATCCATATGATGTATCGCTGTATTTTACTCAATTTAAAATGTTTTCCATTACATATAGCTTGAAATATAATATATCTCACATACAATAATTCAATTTACACTCACTTCACAATTCTGAAAACTAGAATTTTTCGCATTACATAGGTGTTCCTACTTCCATTAAATTACCATCTAAATCGTAACAACAAATTACTTTTTATCCCCAGCTATGCATCATAAGTTTATTGACATATTGGATTTAGGGATATAATTTTTCCAAATTTTCAATAAAAGCTTCTATATCTTGTTCTTCAAAATACAGTTCAGAAAAATTGTTTTTCCAGATAATATTCTTTCTCCAAATTTTTTATCTTAAAACACAAGACCTTACGTTAAAATTATATTGCCATCATTATCAAGTACCATATCACGACTGAACAAGTAATGATAATATTTTTTCGATTGTTCAATATCTTTAAATTCATTGTCCGTATACCTCCTTAATTCCGATTTCTCATGTGGTATCTCCAGACAAATAGACATCTATATACTTGCTTATAAAATATTTATCTGCTGCCCGCAGCGTATATTTACAGGCTTGTTTTCAACGGGCGTACACTTTCGAAAAGATAGAATACCTTTTACTGAGCAATTATTATACGTATTCTGCCGCCTGAACCCTGCTGCTTGTCATAATAAGCTGTAAGCTTATAATTCCCGCTTATCGCATCATTAAGCGGTATTTTCATATAAGTTGAATAATCCTTTTTATGATATACAACAACTTTATCGCTTAACAAATACTTATTACCGTCTATTACAGCTTCAGTAGATGTAAGACTGCTTATATTTGATTTGTATTCCATAAGCTGCTGTATATTTTCAAGTCTGGAATTACCTATCTTGAGCCTGAACGGGCCTCGCGCATTATTAGATAGGCTTGACATATATGTACCTGTGGTACCGTCTATATCTATTGTATACGAGCGTGTATCTGAATCAAATTTTGTAATAATTCCGTATGCATACATATCGCCAGTCACATTCTTCAATATAAGCTCATCAATCTCTCCATAGCTGTTCTTTGAACAATATAATATGCTTGAAGCCGCAATATTTACACCATCCAATCTCTGAATATATACTCCGCAGTAATCAGGAGTGTCATCATTTTCCGTACCCGATGTATCAAGAATTTTAACATCTGACGCCAACTCATAATCGCCAATTGTTTTCTTTGCAGCATTTACTCTTCCTGATACTGTTCCTGCTGTATTTTTCTGCTGTGTAAGAGATGCTTTTCCATCCTTAAACGCTACTCTGACTACTGAACATACCATCGAGCCGCAATTGCTTACAGTTGCATATTCGTTCACTTTTCCGTCTGATGTTACAACCTTTGCGTAATAGCTGGAATACACTGTGTTATCTGGATTTGTAAAATCCTTTTTACCAGCCTCAATCACGAAACCAACAGAAGCTGCCACACTGTTATCCGCAGCTGTATTTTTATTCATAACACCGGCAATTCTACCTGTTCTTCCCAGCAGCACAGTAATTGTGTCACCGTATTTACAACTGCCGTTTGATGAAAGGTCATTAAATGCGTCTATACCTTCAATAGAATATGTCTGTCCTGAAATTGTAATCTGTGACGGCGTGTCTTTATTAGGTAAAGCCGCCTCGTATACACCCGTCACTTTATCTATATACGCGAATACCACATTAAGCGGCTCACTGTAATATATTATGTCATTTTCAGATATTGACGCAATATCACTCTGCACTCCGTCACGGAAAACCCTGCTTTCTGTATTAGCGCCTATCTGATTAATCCAGTCATCTGAAGTCACCTTCAGGGGACCGTTAAAATTATTTGTATCTACCTTAATATATTCAATGGAATTATCCTTTCTGCGCTTTACATACAATGTATCTCCCAGAGCAAAATCCGAAGCGCTTGACGCGCCATAAACCTTTGCATTTTTTATATCTATATTCTCAAAACCGCCGTTTCTGTATCCGATAATCGTTGTTTTCGACAAGTTGGATACATCTCCTGATACAGCAGGCTCTGTCAACACTGAATAAACAAAATATGTATCATAACCATCATTTGAGCTATCAGAATCAGGTATAAAAGCAATAATTTCCTTACGATTTTTTATAAAGACTGTACCGGTCATGCCTACACTGCTGTCATCAAAATACTGTCCCTTATTATATGTTCCCTCGGATGTGGATACCTCTTCACTGCCAAGCTCATCGTCCTGCTCTGATACAGCAATAATATCAACATCCTCTGTCATTGTGCATTCGTGCGTCTGCAGCAGCACGCCTGAATAAGAGGCTGCTCCTGCCGCCGCTTCGCTTTCAGAAGATGCCGCGCCTACAGAAGCGGCTCCCCCGCCCGACTGACTTACAGTCATATCTGCCTGCAGTGTATTATAAACCAATTTCATTATCTGATATCTTGTCAGCTCATCGTTAATCTGCGCGTCAACCTCCTCCAGAAGCTCTAATCCCTGCGCTTTTGATATTTGCCCGTACGGATAAGCCGCCCCGAACGAGTCATCGTCATAACCAAGAATTCTCAACAGCACTGTTACTGCTTCTTCGTAAGTCACAGTATTTTCAGGTCTGTACGTAGCATCAAGATAACCCTCGACATATCCGGCGGAAACAGCCGCGCGGACATACGGAGCATACCACTGTGTATACGGCACATCCTTAAACGGAGATATTTTTAGTCCTGCCGCAACTGTATTCTTTGCTGGTGACAACGCTATTGCAATCTTTGCGAATTCCGCGCGCGATACCTTTTGGTTAAGACGCATATCGCCGCTGTCGTCTCCCTGCATTATCTCCAATTCCTTTAAAAGAGAAATAATTCCATCATCCTTTGATACCGCTGCCCTTGCGGTAAATGACGGCATTACAGCCATAGACGCAAGCACAGCAGCCGTAATAATAAGTGAAACTATTTTTTTCATAATTTATCCGCATTTCCTTTCTTGTAATTAGTCATATCTGAGGGCGTCAATAGGATTAAGCGCCGCCGCCTTTCTTGCCGGCATAAATCCGAAAAATACGCCAATCATTGCTGAAACACTAAATGAAACTATTACTGACGCAGGAGTTGGCAGTACTGTCATACCAAGCAGTTTGCCTGCTCCTATCGCAAGTAATGAACCAATTATAATTCCTATAACACCGCCTATACAGCTTAACATCCCCGCTTCTATAACAAACTGAGAAAGTATATCCTTCTGTTTCGCGCCAAGGGATTTTCTTATACCAATTTCTCTTGTACGTTCGGTTACAGACACAAGCATTATGTTCATAATACCAATGCCCGCAACAACAAGTGAAATTGCCGCAATCGCAATTAGCATCATCTGCATTTTATCAAGAATATCGGTAAGGGAATCAGCAATTGACTTCATAGCGGTAATTGTATAATAATCATCATCACCAATTTCCTTCTGACAAAGAGCCTCAACCAATCCTTTTGCCGCCTCAACCGTTTCCTGATTTGAGGCGTATATTATATAGCTGTTTATCTTTGATGTGCGTACCGTATGTGACGCCAGTGTATACGGTACATACACACAATTGTCATTGGAGCTTTCTGTTGAATCATCCTGTTCCTCAACAATTCCAACCACTTCATACGGAGTTCCTGTAATCTGAAGAGTTTTTCCCAGAGCATCTCCTCCAAAAACCTCCTGAGCAATATATGTACCTATTACACATACCTTTTGACGTCGTTCTATATCAATATATGTAAGCTCTCTGCCATATGCAATTTCAAGGTCTTTAAGTCCCAGATAATACTCATTTACACCTGTGGCCTGTGATGATATTGAATCGTTTCCATTTTTTATAAAAGCCGGCATTGAAACTGTCGGTGACCATCCGGCAATCACATCGGGATGTTCCTCAGCAAGCGCCTGAACCTCTTCCACTGGTAATTCCTTTGTGCTTGCTCTGTCTGTAATATTTACTATGATGGACTCTATACCGACTTCCTCAAATGCTTTTGTCACCTCTCCTGTCATACCTGACATAAGACTGACAAGGGCAATTACAGCAGTTATACCGATTATAATACCAAGCATTGTCAGCATAGAGCGAAGCTTATTGCTGACAATGCTCGCTATAGCCATTTTGAAGCATTTCCATAAGCTCATAATTAGGTCGCCCCCTTTGCTTTCTCATCATCAGGCGCTTCCTCTCCCGCTCCGTGCTGATTCATAACTGTAACATCACCCTCCGCGGGACCGTCATATACAATTTTCCCATCGGTAATTCGTATTATGCGCTTAGCCTTAGCCGCTATTGAATTATCATGAGTTATAAGAATAATAGTATTACCTTCCTGATTAAGCTTCTGCAAAAATATCATTACTTCTCTTCCCGTGCGTGAATCAAGCGCGCCCGTAGGCTCATCGGCAAGAATTACAGAAGGGTCTCCAGCAAGAGCGCGCGCAATTGAGACTCTCTGCTGCTGACCGCCTGAAAGCTGAGACGGATAATTGCCGGCTTTCGCTTTCAGCCCCACTCTGTCAAGAGACGCAAGCGCGCGTCTCTTCTGCTCTGAATCCTTTAAACCAGCATATAAAAGCGGCAGCTCTACATTCTCCAGTACTGTGAGCTTTGGAAGCAAATTGTACTGCTGAAATATAAAGCCGAGCATTTTATTTCTCACATCCGCCAGTTCGTCCTGTGTATAATTATTTATAGCTCTTCCATTTAGCTTATAAACGCCTCTTGTTGCCACATCAAGACATCCTATAATATTCATACAGGTCGATTTACCTGAACCTGACTGGCCTACAATGGCGACAAATTCACCCTTTTCAATTGTCATAGATATTCCGTCCAGAGCATGAATTTCCGTATCACCCATATGATATATTTTATAAACATTTTTCATTTCCACAAGTGGTGGCACAGTCAATCACCTCCGTATTATCGTCCCATAGGACCGCTGCCATGTCCTCCGTTCATGCCGCCTCCAGGGCCTCCGGACATATCATTGTTCATTCCGCCTCCAGGACCTCCAGACATACCATTCATATTCTGCATCATAACCTCATCGGAACCAAAGAATGCGCCGGCGCTTGAGGCCTGTGTATTCAAGGTTCTTACCATATCTGTTTCTGTTAATCCGGATTTAATTTCAATATATTCAGTGTCATTAATTCCTGTTTCCACACGAATGGCACGATACCCTTCCGGTATTTCAATATTAGACGGAATATCAGATGTATCCATATCTTTGCCGCTGTCATCTAATATTTTTTCATTGTCCTTACGGTCATCAGCCGGTTTTTTGCTGTCATTTTTGTCTTCCTGTGTCCTTTCCTCGGTTCTTTTTCTTATAATATCTGTCACATCATTTTCATAAGGCTGTCCGTTATCCTTTACAAACACAATATTACCTCTGTTTACACTATTAACAGGCGCGGCAATGACATTTTCAGCTTCATCAACTACAATTGTAGCGTCAACATTCATTCCAGGAAGTAAATCACCATAGTTGTCAATTTCTATTTCAATCGTATATGTTGTTACTCCGTTCTGGTTAACACCGTCAACCGGAACCTTTACAACCTTACCTTCAAATTCGCCTTCAACAGCCTCTGCCGTAACAGCCGCCTTCTGGCCTGTTTTTACAAGTGCAATTTCTGTTTCATCCACTTCAAGACTAAATTTCACACATGACAAGTCATAAATTACACATAAAGCCTCTGTACTATTACCTGAATCTACTGTATCTCCTGCTTTGGCGTTTTTAGTTACTACTGTTCCGTCAATAGGAGCTTCTACAATATAATCATTAATTGCGTCCTTTGCTTTTTCATAGCTAAGCTTTGCGTCATCCATTGAAAGCTGAGCATTACTCAGCGTCGTATTTGCCGTATCTGATTTTATATATGCTACTTTCTGGCCATTGTATACCCCGTCACCCATGGAAATATTTAAATTATTCACTGTGCCTGACGCCTTAGCGGTAATTTTCTGAGTACTTATATATTCAAACTTAGCGGTATCCGAACAAGCTACTCCATTCACAACCGCACTTCCTGAATCCTTTTCAGAAAGCGCTCCTGGGTTTGCTACCTCAATAGTAGCATATACCACCATCGTATGCGCGTCAGCCGCTGAGGAACGTGAAGATTTTTCAGTTACTTTTCCATATATAACGTCTCTTGAACCTGTTACCGAAACCTGCGCTTCCGCCCCAATATATACCTCCGTCGCATCATAATCATTAAACGGCAGACGAATCTTCATATATGTATCATCATATACAGTAGCTATTTCCGCGCCGCTCATCACATTATCGCCGTTTTTCACCGCTACTGATTTAACCTTTCCTGAAATAGACGAGGTTACATACTGGTCATTATATGATTTCTGCGCGTCAGAAAGGCTATTCTGCGCCTTTGTAATTGCATTTTGAGCTCCGGAAAGACTGTTTGCGGCATCCTTGTCATCAAATTGATACAGCTTGTCACCCTTTTTTACAGTGTCACCCTCTTTAAAATAATCAGCTGTTATATCTCCTGATTTAATCGTTGTAACATTATATGAGTCATTAGGCTCAATTGACGATGACCCTGTTATTGTATTTATTATAGTTCTGCGCTCTACTGAGGCATCTGTATACATATCCTTTACGGCATTTTTACTTTTTATAGCGTTCGATACGGAGCACGCCGCAATAAGCAATATGATAATACCCGCAATTACAGCAAGAATAATCATTTTTTTCTTTTTCTTATTATTTTTTTCAGCAAGCGTGTCCTCAACACGGTCATCAAAAATATCACTGCTGTCAGCTTCAGAAAATGTATCAGAAATATTCTCTGATTCCGCTGCCGCTTTTGTATTTTCTTCAAGCACTTCATCTGGAGCTGAAGCTGTTTCTATATCATAGTTTGCCATACTTTCGCCTCCGAATTTCATAATAACGTTTATATTTTACCACCACGATTTTTCAAAGTCAATCAGCGCGCCTATCAATTTACATTTTATTCATATTTTATTATATACTACATTTTTTATATCTTTTCATAATATGCTACAAAC
>CAJUFV010000164.1 GCA_910585795.1 uncultured Clostridia bacterium
TGGAGTATTAGGAACAGGAAAAGAACATGGTACATCGACAACTACATGGGATGAAGTAGAGAAGCTGAGTGATATAACACAGCTATCAGTATCAGAATATGGCGTATTTGCCGGAGCGGTGAAGGAAGACGGAACAGTCTGGGCATGGGGCTATAACAATGTTGGTCAGTTGGGTAACTCCGGAATAAAGTATGTTGGGACAAATGGCGCTCAATATGACTACTGGCTGGAGTCTACAAGTGTCGGATTCCCTCCAACGCGTAAATTTGTCATAAATGACGCAGTTGTAACAAATGGCGGTCAGACTTATACCAGAGATAATCCTATGCCGTCAAGCCTTACAGGTGCGCATGCTATTTATGAGAATCAGGAATTAGTTATAGATACATCAACTATAGCAGGTGAGGAAATATTTGGTTTTAACCTTTTGACTGATAAGAATTCATCAGAATCTTTAGAGAAGTTTATTAAGATTACTTCTTTTGATGAGACTATGGCTACAGTCAGAGACGGTAATACCATTGTGCCTAACGTTAATCAGAAATATGGTATAGTGCCGATTATAGTAAGAGATGTTGAACGTGATTTCACAGGTATTCTTCGTGTAGAAATCAGACCACAGGGATATAAGGCAACGCCTATGGTTTCTTCCAGACAGCATAGTACAGTTGCTCTTAAAGCAGATGGAACAGTCTGGACCTGGGGTGATAATGTAAACGGTCAGTTGGGTAATAATACAACTGCAAATTCACTTACCCCAGTACAGGTATTGAGTGGTGATGCCGGTACAGGTACATATTTAACAGGAGTTGTACAGATAGCTGCTGGCGGTACAACTGCTGGAGGTAACCGTAACTTCATGCTTGCTCTTCGTGAAAACGGAACAGTATATGCATGGGGTAATAATACCTATGGTCAGCTTGGTAATGGTGAATTTGGTAATCCAACAGATAATGAATCTGACAATTATCGTATACCGGTACAGGTAGTTGCAGGTGAACAGTATGGAACAAATAAATATCTGAATAATATAGTACAAATCGCCGCAGGCCCAACATTCGCAATGGCTCTTGACAGATATGGTAATGTTTATACATGGGGTCAGAATAATGTGGGTCAGCTTGGTAACGGACAGACTACAAATTCAAGTACCCCTGTACGTCCGGCAGGAGGTCAGTCATATACTCTTTATCTAGAGGATACTGTACAGATAGCTGCCGGAGGTGACTGGTCAAGCGGTATATATGATTTTGCTATTGTAGTTAAAAAGGACGGAAGTGTTCTGACATGGGGTAACAACGCAGATGGTCAAATTGGTAATGGTACTATTGGCGGAAATTATACAACTCCTGTACGGGTATCAGGAATAGGTAAAAGTAATTTGGATAATGTTGTACAGGTAGCTGCCGGTGGTTTATCCGCTGCCGCTGTTCATTACAATGTTGTTAAGGATGAATCAAAGGTGATTGCTGATTCTGCAACAGGCAGAACTGCGTTTGATGAATCTTATGATAATTATAAGGCATATACATGGGGATATAATGACCAGAGACAATTAGGTTCTGGATTCACAGACGGATATAAAATGTCTCCAGTTGTTGTAAAAACAGACGCGGATACTGAACTTAGTAATGTAGTTGAGGTTGCTGTATCTATGCAGAATATGGCGGCACGTACTATTGAAATGGTAGGTGATAAGCCTGTTACAAAAGTATATGCATGGGGTAATAATACCTATGGTCAGATTGGTGTTGACAATACTACGACACCTCAAGCTTATGCTGCACAGGTATTAGGCGGACAGACCAATAAAGAATATCTTGAGGATACTGTAGGTATATATATAGGTGTTAATCATATAGGTGCTATACAAAATGATTATTCTGTATGGGATTGGGGCCGTAATGACAAGGGTCAGCTTGGTGACGGTACAATTGATACAAGAAAAACACCGGTTCAGGTTGTATCCGACCAAGGACAGCCGCAGCTTACAATTTCAGAAGCTACATTATCAAGAGACGGAACAGATAAAAAAGTAGTAATCCATTATGATACATTAAGAATCATTGATGAAATAAAGACAATTACAGCTGTTCAGGCTGGTGATGAGCTTGTTATTGATAAAGATACAATTACAGCTGTATCTTCATTTAACCTGCTGAATGAATCGTCATATAATCCTGATGGTTTGGAATTCAGCTCAATAAATGAAGCAGTTGCAACTGTTGATAAAGACAGCGGCGTAGTAACAGCGCATAAAGCAGGTACTACTTATATTATAGTACGCGACAGTAAGGGTTCTGAGGGCTTCTTTAAGCTGAATGTTATACCCAAGAACTCAGGAATTGCATATCCTGAGGTACAGGCGGGTGTAGCGCATGTTATTGCTCTTAAGTCAGACGGAACAGTCTGGGCATGGGGTCTTAACAATTATAGTCAGCTTGGCGTCGGAACTAAGGATGGTACATATGACCAGCCGATTCAGGTATTAAGAAAAGAAAATCAGAGTGACCCTGATTCTAACAATGTACCACTTACAAATGTTGTAAAAATTTCTGTCGGCGCATATCATAACCTTGCCCTTACATCAGACGGCTATGTATACGCATGGGGCTGGGGAAATAACGCGGCTCTTGGCGACGGTCTTACAACAAATCATATGTCAAATGTTGCTATGATGGTTGTAGGTACTAACTATTCAAATACAAATACAAATGTATATCTTGGAGATAATTTCATAGTTGATATAGGCGCCGCAGGATACAGAGGAGATACTGCGTATTCAATGGCTCTTGATGTAAACGGAAATGTTTACACATGGGGTGCAAATCATTATTATGTTATAGACCCTCAGTTTACTGCTGGTGCTTACAGGGCAATTCCTTATAATATATCTGATGCAAATACTATGCTGAAGGGTACAGTAAAGCTTGTGCCGGATTCTGTAGGCCATACGGCAAGAGTACTGCGCAGAGACGGTCAGATTATTTCGTGGGGTTATAACGCACAGGGTAATTTTGGTAACGGCACAACAAGTGGTTATGTTACAACACAGGCTAATCTAAATGGTAAAAAGGCTCTTTATGCAAAGGGCGGATGGCATAATGCCGCAGTCATAACTACTGACGGAACAGTTATGACATGGGGTTATGGAGCAAGTGGCGCGCTCGGAAACGGAAGCGCTACGTCTAATGTTCTTACACCGACTGTTATTGCTGAATTCAGCAAGCATAATTATGAGCAGGGAATCAGTTTAACATCTGAAGGAGTGACATTACTGTCTGACGAGGATGTATCCCTGAGAGAAGTATCCGCAGTTCTTACAACAAAGAGCACAGAAACAACAGGCGAAACACCAAAAGCTCTTGGCGTGCTTAATAATGACGCTGAAGAAACAGATGTTGACGGCGTATATGAAATAGAACTTCCGCTTGGCGCGTTAACAGCTAAGCCGGTTGTGTTTGCTAATGATAAAACTGCAAAGGTTCGGTTCTACAATGTAGATATGAATGCTCTTGAAGGAGATGTATTCGTAGAGAACGGAACGGCAAATTATCAGGGAGCAAGTTTGAATACATATGATGTAGAAACAACAGGAAATGAAAAAATAACTAAATATGTCAAGGTACATGTTGAGTCTGCGACCGGAAATACAACAGCGGATTATCTGATTAAGCTTATAAATTATCCGTCAAAGACTTCAACAGCAATGCCTATATTGGTAGACACATCTGCCAACACTGCTGTTGTTATGACAGACGGAATGGTATATACATCGGGTCAGACTAATCAGCCTTCTCTCGGCCGCGGAAACTCGGTAGGATTTGGTGTTGTAGGTACTGTGCATGCCGGCGATTCAGGCGCGGAAGGCTCAATGCTTGAGGATATAATTTATGCCGCTACTTCAAACGGTGAAGTACAGTCAATGTATGCGATTAAGGAAAACGGAAGCGTCTGGTCATGGGGTAATAACGATTATTATCAGCTTGGCAACGGTAAGAATCGGCCTGTTCCGGAACCTGTAAGAGTTGGTACGTCTTACTTGTCAATGAGTCAGTATTTGTACTCACTGAAGGTGGGCGGGGACGGTCTTAAGATTCAGGCTCCGTCAGTTGATTCCTTTAATGTGTTTGATACAACAACAGGCGAGGCTACAACTGCTGAATTGTTATGGCAGACTTACGACGGAAGCTCGGATATTATAACGGTAGACCCGAAAACAGGTGATATAAGTCCGGTTGGAGTAGGTACAACATATGTAATAGTTTCTATTGCTAATGACCCGCTTACAACAGGAGTTGTTAAGGTAGAGGTTCGTCCGTCAGATGATACGGTTGGTATAGGCGCTAACGGCAGTGTAGCATATCCGCAGATTGCGGCCGGTGTTGACTTTACTGTAGCGCTTAAGGCGGACGGAACAGTCTGGACTTGGGGTAACAACACGTACGGACAGCTTGGCAATGGCGTGTATAACGGAACAGTTGTCTATCCGCAGAAGATAGAATCACTTTCAAATATCACAAAGATTGCTGCTGCCGGTCAGTTTGCGGTTGCTCTGGACACAGACGGACACGTTTGGACTTGGGGTAATAATAATAGAGGTCAGCTTGGCAACGGCACAACAGATAACTCTAACGTACCTGTACAGGTTCTTAAGGGTGAACAGAATGCCGATATTGATGAAAAGATTCATCTTGAGGATATAGTAGCGATTACAGCAGGTTATCTGAATGCTGATAATGGTTTTGTTGCCGCGCTTGACAGTAAAGGTAATGTATACGGTTTCGGAGGAAATCAGTACAGACAGTTTACAACAGCGAATATTAACTCTTCCGCTATACCTGTAATGTCACCTGCTAAACAGATAGTTGATATAAAAGCAGGACGAGGCGCAACACTGTATTCATTAACATCAAACGGCATTATATACGCGCTTGGTAAGAATAATCTTTATGAATACGGAACAGGCGGCACATCTGGTTCTGTTCTGACAATGGTTCCTCTTACAGATCGTGCAATGGCTATCGGGGCAGGTAATCAGAACGGTTTGGCGGTAACATATGTGCTTAACGCTGACAGTGTACCTAGTACAACTGCGTATGCGTGGGGTAACAATTCAAATAACGCGATTTCACTAATGAACAAAGCACAGCTAAGCAAGCCTGAACCTCTGCAGAGCAGAGATAATATTGCATTGCTTGGCGGTGGTGACAGTATATATACAATAGATAAATCCGGTGAAGTGAAGATGTCGGGTCTTGGTGATCACGGTCAGCTTGCAAACGGCTCAAATTCAAGCACAACATCGTCACCATCTTCAAATAACAGCTTTATGAAGTCAGACGGAACAACGGCAACTGATGCTGTTGGTGCCGCGTCTTCAATCGGCGGAACACATTCATTGTATATAGATTCAAACGGTAATGTATGGAGTACGGGAAGTAACGATACATCACAGCTTGCGCTTCAGAATGCTGGTGATGAAATTAATATAGCGCAGATGATTGGCGCGCAGCCGACAATTATAGTAAAACAAAGAGAAATTCTTGCTAAAAAAGGTGTAACAACTAATGAAAGTATCGGTAAATGGATAGATACAGCAGGTAAATTCAATGTATTCTCATCTGCTAATGAGGCGGCTGTATATAGTCAGAAATATGACGTATGGGATAAAACTGTCGCAGAGGTTACTCCGGACGGAAAAGTTAAGGGTATAGGTGTAGGTCAGACTTACGCTGTAGTTAATATAGAAGATGCAGACGGTAATGTTGTTAATACACAGTATATTCTTATCTCTGTAGTGCCTGATATGGATGAATATATAACATATCCTATGGTTGAGGCAGGTCAGACTCATACTGTAGCTCTTAAAGCGGATGGAACAGTCTGGTCATGGGGTAATAACGCAAACGGTCAGCTTGGTCTGGGATATACCGGAGGTATGGAGACAGAGCCTCAAAAGGTTATGTCTAATGTTAAAAAGATTGCTGTAGGCGATAACTTTACAATGGCTGTTGACTTTGACGGACATCTGTGGACATGGGGTATAAATAACTATGGTCAGCTTGGTCTGGGTCTTGCGACAAATGTAAAAGTTAATATACCTACAAAGGTACAATCATTTATAGACAATAATCTGCTTATTACAGATATAGCAGCAGGCGGATATACTACTGAAGAATTCGCACTTGCTCTTACTGATACAATGGATGTATACGGCTGGGGTAAGAACTATAGCAGGCAGATAGCAAATGAAAATGTTGCCGCGCCTCAAACACCTGTTTATACAGGCGTTTCAAGAGCTATTGCGGTAGCCGCGGGACGTAATGCAACAAGCTATGCTCTTACAGAAACAGGCAAAGTGGCTGTATGGGGCTACAACGGCAATATGGAGCATGGCACAAAAGACCTTTCTACTTCAAGTATTGTTAAATCTTATGTAAGTATAGACGATAAGGTTGTTTCAATTGCGGCAGGTTATGGAAGCGGTTTTGCAATTACTGATAAGAAAGAAACATACGTATGGGGTAAAGGCGACAGCGGTAATCTCGGTCTTATAAATACCGATGGTATGCCTTTAAGAAATAACAGTATTTCTAATTCAGTACGTATAAGCGGAGCAAAGGCGACTTTTGCAATTAAAGAAAATAATGGAAGTAATGAGAACCTTCTTGCGGCAGGCTTGAATACAAATAGTATGCTTGGCGTAGGCTCATTAAAAGATAAGGAAGATAAATTCCAAAATGTAAAGAGCAGCAGTGATGAGAACTTTACAAGCGCAATATGGGCAGACGCTAGTAATTCAGGTACTCATTCGGCCGCTATTCAGAGAAATGGTGATGTATACGCATGGGGTCTCGGAAGTCAGGGCCAGCTTGGCAATGGAGCATTCGGCAACAGTGATTACCCGACAGCTGTAGGTACTCAGCGTATAAAGATAGACGGACTTGACAATAATGGTATCTTAACGTATGTCGGCGCAGATGACAGAAGTCTGTTCCCAGAAATTGTTTCCGGCTTCAATGTATTTAAAGATAATACTTCAGCTAAGGGAACATTTAGATATGTTTCATCAAATCCGGATGTAGTTGACGCTGAAACTGACAGTCATATATTGAAATTTGTTGGTGTAGGTGAGTCTACAGTTGTTGTGGCGGATGAAGAAACAGGTCTGTATACGATTATAAAGATACGCGTACTGCCTGAAACATATAAAGACACACTGTTACAGGATGTTGTTAAGGATGTAACATTCCCGAAGGTTATTACCGGCGGACAGCATTCTATTGCGCTTAAGGCAGACGGAACAGTATGGACATGGGGCGACAATACATACGGCCAGCTTGGTGTTAACAAGGATAAGACTGTATTGCCGAATTCAGGAACACCGGTTCAGGTTATACTCAGCAGCGGCGATAATCTTACAGATGTTGTGGATATTGCTGCCGGCACATATACATCATTCGCTTTAACAAGAGACGGAAGTGTATATTCATGGGGTAACAATACATACTATGCGCTTGGTATAGGTTCAACAGATCAGGGTCTTAATCAGATATATCCTGTAAGAGTGCGCAGCACTGACGGCCAGGGCTTCTTTGGTGACGGATTTGAAAGCAAGGTTATCAGGATTGCAGCAGGTCCGTATAATGCAATGGCTATTCTTGAAAACGGAACAGCTTATGCATGGGGATATAATCAGCATGGTCAATTAGGCTTAGGTCATGGGTCTACTTATCCGCTGCCAAATAAGGTGGTAGGCGTTAACAGCGCTATTGACGCTTCATTAGGTACATATTCAACAGCAATACTCAATAATAATGCGACTGTACTAACAGTAGGCTATAATTATTACGGTGAACTTGGTATTGGTAACAGAAGCAATACTTCTCTTGTTCAGGTAATGCAAAAATCCGCTGAGGACGGCCCATTAAAGGGAATAGTTGATATTGGACGCGGTGACCATCATGGTGCGTATGTAACATTTGAACTGAATAAGGAAAAAGCCGCATTTGATAACTATGTATATGCGACAGGCTACAGCAGAGAAGGTATAACAGGTACAAATACATCAAGTGATGTAAATATATATCCTGTACGCGCGACAACAGATGGCACAGAGCCTCTTACAAATATTTCTCAGGTTACAGCAGGTTTAAGAATACATGCTGCAAAGACAAACACATCTGAGTCAAATGTATATGCATGGGGTCAGAATAATATAGGTCAGACAGGTAACGGCTATGTAGGCGGAAATATTTTACTTCCTACACTTGTAAAGAAAAATAACAGCGGTATAGATAATCTGTCAGATATAATGCTTGTCAAGTCTAATGCTGCAAGCTCGCATATTATTGCGGCGGCAAAGAGCGGCGGAGTATATGTATGGGGCGCTAACGGAGGTTATCAGCTTGGTGACCAGTCAAATGAAAACAGTGCATATCCTGTTGTTGTAGGCAGCAGCCCAATAGAAATTGACAGTCATACAATCAGAATAAATCTGGCATCAGGCGTTGATACGGCTGATGTGACAGCAAGCACAACTGCTCAGCTATTCTCACTGTTCAACAGTACTGTTGGCGACACAAGTGAAATAACCTGGAAGGTTCTGGATAAGGATATTGCAGATATAATTAATAATCCTACCACTTCTGTAACAGACGGAGTAACATCTAATACTGCTACAATTCAGGGCTTTAATGAAGGTACAACAACCATCATAGCAACAGATTCACTCACAGGAAAAACAGTATCTGTAAGAGTAATTGTTTCTATGGGCTTCACAAATCCGAAGATTGCTATAGGCAATGATTTCGTAATTGCATTGAGAGCAGACGGTACAATCTGGGGCTGGGGCGCAAATGATTATGGTAAAGTCGGTGTGGGTACTGATTCATCAATTATCGCATCTCCGACATTAATCGATAGATATATCTTAAATAATCAAGAATTTGAATTTACTCCTGAGACAATAGTTGATATAGCGGTAGGCGGTGACCATGCGCTTGCTCTTGATAAAGACGGTCAGCTTTATGCATGGGGATTGAATAACTATGGTCAGCTTGGTGTAAATTATTACACAGTTAACAAGGCGAACAAACCGGTTATGATTACGGCACAGGAGCTTGAGGGTGTTGAAATAGTTGCTGTTACAGCTGGCGCAGACCATAGCGTGGTTCTTTCAGCAGACGGAAAGGTTTACTCATTCGGTAGAAATGACAGAGGTCAGCTCGGCAGCGGAACAGCGAACGGTAATCAGAATCCTGCGCCTGTAGTTATGAAGGGCATAGGCGGCAACGGAACACTTAGCGGAGTTGTTGACATTGCGGCCGGTGCGGCTCATACAATGATGCTTCTTGGCAACGGAACTGTCTGGACTATTGGTGATAACACGAATAAACAGCTTGGTGTAAATTCTATAGGTGACGGAAATCAGTATGCTTCTACTATTCAGCAGGTAGAGCTTCCGGATAAGGATGGTTCTGCATCTGGCGAGAAGGTAATTGTTTCTAAGTTATCAGCGAATGCTTATAACTCAGCATTTATTACTTCAGACAGTGAGCTGTATATTTGGGGTAATAATGACCAGAATCAGACGCTAAACGAATCAGGAGGAGCTTATATTTCAGTTCCGGCAAAGATTAATATTAATAATGTTGCTGATGTTCAGTTCGGCGATGTGCGCGGTGTGCTTACTCATGTGGCTGTTATGACTAAGGACGATAATATCTACACATGGGGACGCGGCAGCCGAGGTCAGATAGGAAACGGCGCACAGCCTGATATTGCTTCTGAACCTGTTAAGCTGTCAGTAAACGGTGCACAGGATAATATATGGGGAATTAGTGCGGGCGGTTCTAATACGTCTGTAATCCTAAAGGACGGCTATGTATACACATGGGGCGCCAGTGAAAAGGGTCAGCTTGGCAACGGAACAGCAGGACAGACAACAGAAGGTGAGACAAATCAGCTTGAACCTGTAAAGACAGGAACAGATTATGTTTCACTTGAAGAGTATTTTGTAACTCTTAATGTAGGTGAAACAACAGTTATAAACCCTGTATACAATAAATTCTTCAATGTAAAGGATTATATTGACAATGCTGTAGACTTCAGTGCAAGTTCACTGAATACAGCAGTCGCTGATACAAATGCTTTGACAATTGAGGCTAAATCAACGGGCAGAACACAAATTGTAGTAGAAGGCGGCGGTGAACAGGCTACAGTAGTTGTTACAGTAGTTGATGCTGATAATGAATATAAGGCTATACCACAAGTAGGCTCAGGTGATGACTTCACAGCAGCGCTTGATAAATTTGGTAAGGTCTGGACATGGGGTAATAATGCAAACGGTCAGCTTGGTAACGGCAGCAGTGAAAATCGTATTTCACCTATAAGCATAGAATTTGATTTTGCAAACCCCGCGTCAAACTATATTACAAGAATAGAAACAGGAAATAATCATACTATTGCTCTTGATAACACAGGTAAAGTATGGGCTTGGGGTGATAATAGCTATGGACAGCTGGGCAACACCTCACGTAATTCAAATAAACCTGTACAAGTAATTCTTCCGGATAATGTAATCGCAGAAGATATAGCTGTTGGTGAAACAACAAGCTACGCTCTTGATGCAGAAGGTCATATTTATGCATGGGGTAATGTAAAATCCGGAACAGGTTATGGAAATACACCTGTAAAACTTGATTTATTTGAAAGAATGGTTCAGATTTCAGGTAAATATGGTCTTAAGACAGATGGTACAATATGGCAGATACCTGTGAAGAATGGTTCTGCTGTAGTACTGAAAAAAGATACAAAGGGTATACGCTTTGTAAAAGTAGCTTCTGATGACCATATAGTTGAAAGAGCAACAGCTGATAATTTTGATACTACACATACGCTTCTTATTTCAAGAGACGGCGAGCTTTATGTATTCGGTGATAACCGATATGGTGAGCTTGGTCTTGGTGATGATTTTGACACTGTAGGTGACAATTCAGTTAATAAAATTGCGAGTGTGCCGGATGTAGTTGATATTGCGGCAGGCTATCGCTATAGTGTGGCTGTAACAAGAGACGGAGCAGTTTATACATGGGGAGCTAATGAGCCTTACAGTCAGTCAGGCCAGCCTATGCAGAGGGATTATAAGATACCGACACTGGTTGATTATACTTCATCATTTGCAAATCCAATTATTATTGCCGCAGCAGGTATTGACCATACAGTAACTGTTGACAGTGAGGGATATGTATGGAGCTTTGGTTCAAATAGTCATAGTCAGCTTGGTAATCAGGATGATACAGATTCATATATACCTGTTATTGCCGGCAGAAGACAGATAAGCGTAAAGCCTCAGGTTCTGCGTATTAATGTAGGAGAAGAGCATGATGTTACAACTGATTCAGCAACAAATCCTGCGCTTGAGGTACACAGCGCAGAACACTTAAATCTGCTTGGTAAAGACTTAACAGACGATAAGGATTATACGGTTGAATCTCTTGATACATCAATTGTAACTGTAAATGATGATGATAAGCATACAATTACAGGTGTAAAGAATGGTAAAGCTATTCTAAAAGTAGAAAAAGTATCCTCAGGTACAATTGGATATGTAACAGTTTATGTAGGTCCGAACGGCGGCATCTATCCTATGGTAGACGGCGGCGAGGGTCACAGTGTGGCTCTGAAGGCGGATGGAACAGTCTGGTCATGGGGTCATAATGACAAGGGTCAGCTTGGTTATGCTTCAAGCGGAGACTCAAGTGTTTCTCCTGTAAAGGTGGCTCTTGATGAAGAGGCTGTAATGATAGCGGCAGGTTATAAACATACGCTTGCTATAGGTGCTGTTAATGGTAATGTATATTCATGGGGAGATAATACTTACGGACAGCTTGGAAATAAAAATACAGACAGCTCGTCAGTAGAAATAGATAAGGTTAAATATTCAGACGGAACAGAAGTAGATAATGCTGTAGGAGTATCAACATACGAAAATACATCATATATCCTGCTTGCAAACGGAACTGTTGCCGCATTTGGACGTGATTATAATAATCAGAATTACGCGTCAATGGTTTCAGGTCTGTCGGATATTCTTCAGATAAGCGGTAACTATGCGTTAAGTATAAGCGGTGAAGTCTGGAAGATATCCAGCGGTTCGCTTCCGACAAAGGTGATGGGCTATAAGAGTGGCAGCAAAGAAGTTGCAATTCTTAAGATTGCTTATGGTACGAATCATCTTCTTGCGCTTGATGAAGAAGGTTATGTATGGGCGCTTGGCTCAAATGACAGAGGTCAGCTTGGTCAGAATAATACTTCCCCTGCTTCAGTACCTGTAAAGGTTCTTGCGGGTAACCAGCAGGGCAGCGATACTTATCTTAACGGTATTGAGGAAATTTCAGCTGACAGCTATGTTTCAGCAGCTATAGACAGTAACGGAAAGATTTATAGATGGGGAGCAAATACATATGGTCAGCTTGGTACAGGTGACTCAAATGACAGACTTGTTCCTGCAAAGGTTCTTACTGCGACAGATGAGCTTAAGTTTGACCTTGTAGCAGGCGGCAATACTCATCAGATGGCTGTTGATGAAAGAGGCAATGTATGGGTTGCAGGTAATAATGAGTACGGACAGCTTGGAGACGGTACGACAATTAATAAGGATATTCCGCTTATGGTTGGCGGAAATGAGGTTGTTATATTTGACAATGGTGAAGCTGTATATGGTACAATCTATATGCAAACGGGCGATAATAAAACGTTTAAAGCCGGCTTCAATGTATTCAACCTGTATGAAAAAGACACGCTTCCTATGGATGAGTTTGAATTTAACTCAAGCGATTACGGAATTCTTGCAATCAATCAGACAACAGGCGCTGCAACTGCTGAAAAGGCAGGTACAGTTTATGTGTCTGTAACAGAAAACAAATTCAGCCAGAAGAGCGCATATATAAAGGTAATTGTAACAGATAATAATGTCGGATTTAAACCGAAGGCTGTTACAAAGGGTAATCATTCACTTGCGCTGAAGGCAAACGGTACAATCTGGGCGTGGGGTGTTAATACAAAGGGACAGCTTGGAGACGGTACAACAGCTCCGAGTGATGAACCGGTTAATGTAACACCAAAAGATATAACATTTAAAGAAATAGCGGTAGGTGATGAATTTACTCTTGCGGTTGATTCAGACGGAAACGTATGGTCAACAGGAAGCAACGAATATAATCAGCTTGGTGTTTCAAAGACAGACGTATCAACACGTACAAGATTTGAAAAGATTGACGGTCTTGCAAATATAATTGCAGTTTCAGCAGGACATTCGTTTGGTATGGCCCTTGACAAGAGCGGTTATGTCTGGACATGGGGAAGCAACAACAGAGGTCAGCTTGGTATAGGTAATACCAGCTCTGAAGCTGCTAAGCCTCAAAGAGTTTCTAATGTTGATAATATAACTGCAATTTCCGCAGGTTATGAAAATGCTATAATGCTTCGTTCGAACGGTACAATTTGGACGATGGGAGCAAATAATAACGGTCAGGCAGGTCTCGGACATAATCAGTCAGATATATGGATGCCGACAGAGGTAAGAGACCTTGAGGATATTGTCGATATTTCCGCAGGAAATAATCATAGTATTGCGCTTGGATTTACATCCAATGTTTATACAACAGGTGATAATACTAATGGTCAGCTTGGAAATAACGCGGGCTCAACAAATACATATACCAGAATTACAACTGATATTGCGGATGTAGAAGCGGGTAATATGTATAGTGCGGTCGTTGAAAGAAGCGGCAAACTGTTCGTCTTTGGTATAAATAAACAGGGTCAGCTTGGTATAAACAACAGAGATACAATGAATATACCTGTTGAAAATACTATTATAAAGAGTCTAAACGGCGGTAAGGTAGTTATTGATGGTATAAGCCTTGGTAATCAGTACACTGTATTCTATACAAAAGACGGAGATGTATATGGATTTGGTGATTACTCACTTGGTGAGCCTCTTGAAAGAAATGAAACGAAGAGTTTAATTCCGGTTCTTATAGGAGAAAGAACGGAGCTTATCTCTACATATGAGATTACAATTCCTGTTGGTGAGGAGGAAATACTTAATACATATTCAGGTGACAAATTCAACCTGTTTACAGATTATAAGAATCCTGGAGACTTTGAATTTGACAGCAAAAATAAAAATATAGCAATAGTAGCTAATGACAACGGAAATGCAAGAATCGAAGGTGTTAATGTAGGTATTACTCACATTGTTGTTAAAAAGGGTGATTTGCAATCAATATGTGTTGTTAATGTAATTGACCCGGATGCTAAAGCAGCTCCTATGATAGCGGCAGGTAATGCCCATGTTGTTGCACTTAAGTCCGACGGAACAGTTTGGGCATGGGGACGTAATAATCATGGTCAGCTTGGCACAGGAGATGTATCTTCTTCATATGAGCCGATTAATGTAACTGCTCTTAATGATAAAAATATAGTTGCGGTACAGGCAGGAGAATGGCATTCAATAGCTCTTACACGTGACGGTAAGGTTTATACATGGGGCAGACATGATTTCGGTCAGCTTGGTGTCAGTGATGCGCGTTTGTTCATTCCTACACCTACATTAGTAACGGGTATTCCAGCAATAAAAACAATTGCGGCAGGAAATCAGCATACAATGCTGCTTGGCGAAGACGGCTATGTGTATAGCTTTGGTAATAATAATTACGGTCAGCTTGGCGCTAAAACAATAGGTCAGTCTCCGGATTTGAATTACTCAAAGACACCATTAGCTGCAGAGGGCCTGAATAAGGTTATCAGTATTAGTATTGGAGCAGGCGGTAATTCAACAAAGGCAGTGCGTTATGACGGAACAGTTTGGGGCTGGGGTGATAACACCAGCGGTCAGATTAATAACTCCGGTATGAATAAATATGAGTTCCCAATAAAGATTGACCTTGGTGAATTTAATAATCGTGTAATAAAAACATATGATGGCCGTGCCCATGTTGTAGCGCTTCTTAATAACGGAGAAGTTATCACATGGGGAAGAAACGGTATGGGTCAGCTTGGTAACGGAATCATAGATGATGATTCTACAACATATCATGCTCCGGCATATGTAAATGGTTTTGATGGTACAGCCAATTATGCTGTTGATATTGCGGCTGGTTCAGACCATACTCTTGTGATTACAAAGGATGGAGACGTTTACTCATGGGGAAGCGCAGGTCAGGGACGTCTTGGTCTTAAGAGTGTTATGAGTGATACTGATAATAAGCCGATACCGGAAAAAATTACTATAGATGGTTATGACGAGTATACTGCAATAGATATTGCAGCAGGCGGTTCTTCATCATATATAGTTCTTAACGACGGATTTGTATACAGCTTCGGTCAGAATATGTATGGTCAGCTTGGTAACAGCTATGCGGGTGAAGACCCTGAATATAACGGACCTAACCATTCAGTTAATCCTCCGGACGC
Source organism: uncultured Clostridia bacterium (assembly GCA_910585795.1). GTDB lineage: Bacteria > Bacillota > Clostridia > UBA1381 > UBA1381 > Hominilimicola. The sequence goes on from CAJUFV010000164.1 coordinate 15,487, forward strand.
TAATGAATTTGAACCTGTTCTTGTTACAGGAAGAACTCTGAAGCTTACTCCGGAAGACGTGGTAATGTATTTGGGTGATAATCCTGTTCAAATGAAGGTATCATTTAACAGATTCAACCTGATTTACGATGACGCATCAAAGGGTGATACATATGAGTGGACAATTGAAAATGAAATAGATTCTGAAACCGGTCAGGAGCCTGTAATTGTAGGTTCAATAATATCCGTTGATGTAAACGGAAAAGTAAGTGGTCTGAAGCTCGGAACAGGAGATATTGTTGTAAGGGATAAGAAGACAAATGTACCTCCTCAGAGAGCACATATAACAGTTCTTGACCCGGGTGAGATTCATCTTGAGAATATAGTATTTGTATCTACATCAGGAAATACAACACATGTTAAACAGCTTAGTCCTATCACAACACAAAGTGCTGTTGAAAAGAAATATCTTGATGCTGATGAATATACGGAAACCCCAAGTACACTTGGCAGTCCTATATATGAATTAAATGAACCTCTGAAGAGCGTTCATGCCGGTGAGGTATGGGTAGTACCTAATGATGCTACTACTGTTAGCGCAGTATACGTTAAGAGCAGAGTGGACGCTGATGTTATCACTATGGTTAACAAGGATGGCACTCTTGCTATGACAGGTACCAGAATTCCTGAAACAGGCTATGATGACGATGAAAAGCAATTTGTAAAATATTATAAATTTACAGATGTGCCGATAAGCATGCTTGAGGATAACTATTACTTCAAGTTTGTAAATGATATTATTTCGTATGAAGGTCTATTTAAGGCTCATACTATAAGATACTCAAATGATAACAGTATAAAGCTTAAGGTAGGTCAGCAAAATCCTGATAATCCTGTAGAGTATGACAAGAGCGAGCATCATGACGACCTTAAGAATGCAGAATATGATGATTATATAAGAGAAGCAATTCAGATAGATGAAAAGACTTATTATTCAGTTCTCAAGACTGAGGATAATGAAGCTAAGGATTTATATATCTATGGTGAAACAGCAATATCAGGCGAAATCTTTATTACTAAGACTGTAAACGGCGACCATGAAGAGGCTGATAAGCATGATAAATATTATGATGTTCAGAAGATTACTTTGCCGAAGGATGAAAATTCAATAAATGTAGCAATCAGGGCAAAGGCTCAGAATGGTGAATGGAAGAGCTATACACTTACAATTTACAGACAGTCACAAGCAACAATGGTTAAGTCCATTGAAGTAGAGCTTCTTGATAAGGATGGAAATGCGGCAGGAAAATATACAGCATATGCAAGCAGTAATAATCCGCTTAATTATGAGGTTATAATTCCTGCAAAGGATGCTGAGAAGGTTAATGTTATAACTGAACCGGCAGTTAAAGAGCTGGCGATTGTATCATATAATCCGTATTATGCGGTAAATGAGCCGAGAAGAGCATCTGAAGCTGGTATATTTACATATGAGGAGCTTGTTCTTAACAGTGATGAGGCTTCTGATAAAGTACAGATTCAGCTTATAGCAGATAAGCTTGAAGGAGCTCCGTATACACTTACAATTTATAAAGTGGATGAGGACAATGACCCGTTTGTAGCTGTAAATAACAGCGGAAGCATATCACCGACAATAGTAGATAATAAACTTATGTATGTATGGTCAGTTGCGGATGATGATGAATCAGCGGCTATTACTATTACTACAGCTGTTTCTAACGCGTCGGTGAACATAAACGGCGGAGAGTATTATCCGTATACAAGAACAGAGACTATTAAACCTCTGTCAACTCCGGAAGGATATATGGATATTCCTCTTAGCGTAAAACTATTCACAGGTGAAATAAGAGAGTATAGCTTACGTCTCTACAGAGAATCTTCAGACCCGCGTTTAGAATCTGTAGAAGTAGAGGATGTTAGTGTAACTGGTGCATATTCGGTTGAATATGACAAAACAACAGGCAGATATATCGCAAAAGTTAAAAACAGCGTAAGTAATGTTAATATAACTGCTACAGCTGTTCAGGATAATGCGCAGGTTGCCATTGAAGATACTGAAGAGCTTGCGAAGAATAGTTCTTCAACATCAGGAACATCTGTGGCTATAAAGACAAATGTTCCGTTAAACGGCGACACAACAACGCAGTATATCGCAGTAACGTCAGCCGACGGTAAATATCAGGCTGTTTATCCGATTGATATTATAAAACTGTCAGCAAACACAGCCATAAAAGTAACCTTTGGCGGTGAAGAGCTTTCAGCAGGTCCGGACGGATATGAATATACACTTCCGGCATCAACTGATGGCAGTGATAATACTACTCAGATACTAAGAGCAGAAGGTATAATTCTAAACGGTGAAAGTGAAACATCTGATACCGCTATGAAGATAACCATTTCAGACAGTAAAGAGCCTTCAATGAAGGACGATGCAACTTACTATGATGAAAAGGAATATACTGTAACAAAGACTGAGCCTGATGAGCATGTAATATATATTCATGTAATAGCTGAGGATGGTACACCGCAGACCTTTAAGGTTAAGCTGAAAAAGCTTCCTGAAACATCTGGTGTTACAAAGGTTACTTTGACAGAGAATGATATTCCTACAAATCATAAACCAACTGTAGGTAAGTATGGTACATATACCGGTCAGGCTCCGTATTCATCAGATGGAATAAAGGTAAATGTCTATGTTGCGGATGCGCGTTCACAGGTTTCAGTAGGAAAGACTACTCCTGGTGACTTTGTAATGCCTACACCAATAGATAGTGATGACCCAACTAAGGGTGGTATTGCAACAGTTCTTCTGACAGAGCTTGATCCTGAAAACACAGGAAAAACAACAGCTAAAATATTCGTAAAGAGAGCGGACGGTATTGTTGGCACAATGAATAACGGTACTATAGCTTCAATGAATGAGCCTGCTCTTGAAATAACATATTCTTCAACTCATGTTGGTTTGTCCCTAGTGGACGCACTTGCTACGGATACTGATACCACAGGAGCTAAGTATACTGGTCATATTAAGGAAATGACAGCAGAGGATGGTTCAGCTTACTATTATCTTGGTATTGATGATGGCGATATTAATACGCTGGATGACAGTATAAAGAATATAAATATCAAGGCACAGACAAGTGATAGCAAGGCAAAGGTTATAATTCTGGCACAGGGTGAAACAGCTTCATCAGATGATATAAGCAATGCGGAAAACATTGATATCAGAGAGGTTGAGCTTTCAAAATCATTGAATGACGCACCGATTGAAATGACAATTCGCGTTATAGCTGAGGACGGTTATACAGTAAAGGATTATCCGCTTATTCTTCGTAAGAAGTCGGATAACGCTGAGATTGATTTTGCCAAGGCTATTCAGATTGAGGATGAAGACGCAAGCCTTAATAAGGATATAAATGGTAAATACTACGTATATGTAGATGAAGACAGAACTGTTCTTCCTATACGTGTAAAAGCTGCCGATGCACATGCACAGGTTGCAATTGAGAAAACTTATGACCCGAATTATTATGAAACAGCAGATAAGATTGATTTCTCTAAAAAGACTAGTGATACGAGAGAAACTGCGAATATCACAGGCGCTAACCTAAAGGTAGGAGAAGAAATTCCTGTATATATTAAGTCTGAGGACGGTACAAATATACAGACATATTATATACGCGTATTATCAGCTGAGGACAATGCTGAGCTTGAAAAGGTTGAGGTTGTTGTTGATGGTATTACAAGACTGGCTCAAGTTGATGAAACAGATTCATCTAAGTATACAATAAAGATACCTAATACAATTTCGTTTGTAGATGTTATTGCTACTCCTGAAACAAATAAGGTACAGTATGTATATATTAACGATAACTATCACAGCAAGAATGATGAAACAGGAGCGGTAAGACGTAATAATATTCCTGTTCAGAGTGCGAGCACTTCTGTAACTATCAGAGTTATGCCTCCGAATGGTAAGGAAGAAAAGACATATACACTTGTTATTGAAAAGGTTGCAATTAATACTAATCTTGATTATGTCAAGGTTACTACTGAAGGAATAACAGAAAATGTACCGGGATTAAACGGTGTATATACTTACCTTAAGGAAGGTATTAAGGATTTGACGGAAGCCGGCGTTGAAATAGCAGTAATGGATGCTAACGCAAGCATTAAGGTTGAAGCTATTACAAAGGATAATAACACGCTTCCTAAAGACCTTGGCACTGAAACTCATGTATGGAAGAACGAGACAGTAACGCTTCATGACCAGCCTGTTAACAGATACCGTATAACGGTGACAGCAGCAGATGGATTTACAACTAAGGAATATACATTAATTATCAGAGATAAGAACAGCAGCGCGGAACTTGAATATATTAAGGTCGGCGAGTATTATGCGGTTAAGGGTGCCGATGGTATAACATGGACTGTTGAAGTTCCTGAAACAATGAAGGACGCTGAATTTAATGTACAGGCAATTGATGAACTGGCTAAGCTAACAAATGTTGTAGTAAGCACTGACAGTGCACAATCAGCAAATCTGGTATATACAGGTAAGGCTATAGAGCCTGTTTCCGGCATTAATGTTGAGACAGACGATGACTATAGATATATCCGTGTGGTATCTCAGGACGGCAGTGTAGAAAAGATTTATACAATCAAACTAGTTGGTACAGACGAGGCTCCTACGGTAGATAAAGAAAAAGGTGTAACTGTAAATCATATTGCAGCAAATAAGCCGACGCCAGATGAGTCAAGATATACATTCTTTAATGTTCTTCCTGACGCAAGCTCAGTGCTTATAGGCGTAAATGCGGCAAGTAAGAGTCATTATGTACAAATCAGCGATGGTGAAATAACGGCAGGTTATGCTGAGCTTGCTGTTCCGATGCAGCTGACAACAGAAGAAATGGAGGTTCCGTTCAGATTGTTCCAGACAGCGGACGGAGACCCTGTATATGAAAATACAGTATTACTGAGACGTCTGGGCAGCGGTTATAAGCTAAAACTTGACGCTAAAGACCATAGAGAGCCTGATGACAGTAAGTATGAATCAGTAGTCATAAGAGAAAATGACGGTTCTTACAAATATTATATAGACGGTACGGCTTCAGAGGCTGATATTCGCGCTATAGCTGAAAATAATAGCTATATTGTAAATATTACAGGTATTAACAGTGAATCTGCCAATAATGCGAACAATACAACATATCCTGCTGAGCTTAAGCCCGCAACGCTTGTTGAAAGCATAAACGGAGATATGACTGAAATAACTATTGAGGTTTCCGCAGATAATTCCGCAGATTCTCCGAAGGCTACATATAAACTGTATATTTACAAAAAGAGTAATAATGCAAATATCAAGTCTGTAACTGCGAATCCGGATGATATTGATTATAAGAATACAGATACAACATCTAATGATACAGTTACTATAAATGATACTGATTATGAGGCATATCATGTATATGTTCCTGTGGTAAGTACAGGATATACAGCATTTGAGCTTGAATTCCAGCTTGATGATATAAATGCCAAAGTAGTAAGCATTGACGGTGAGGATTATGATAATACCGTTAATGGTGTTGCAAGAAAAGATATAAGTAAGCTTGCAATGGATTACAAATATGATAAAAACAACGGAGTTAATGATTCATTCTTGATTCCTGTGACTGTTAAGTCTCAGAGCGGTAATGAAAAGGATTATTATGTAATCGTTACTCCGACAGATATGAATCTTGACCTTAAGGTTACATTAGCGCCTGACGAAGTAATTCCTAAGGAAGAAGGACGTAACGAATTTATCATTTATGTTCCTACTACAGCTACAAATGCCAGAATAATGCTTCAGGCATCAAAGAATAGCGATATAACAGAAATCAGACGTATAAATAATAATCAGAATTATGATGTTATTGATAATCCAAAAACACAGTATCATGAATTGCGTATAACAGATTTCTCAAATCTCAGTGATGAAAATCCGTTTACATATGAAGTAGATATTGTGAAATCCGGTTCAACATTTACAAAGACATATACACTTATTATAAGACCTCAGGATACAAAGCCTGATCTCGAAAGCATAAAGGTAAATGGTCTTGACGCTGTATGGATTGACGCAGGTCTTTACTATGACGGAAGCATAGCTATGGAGGATACGGAAGCATATATTGTTGTAACAGCTAAGAACCAGTATACGAAGCTTGCTATAACAGCGCAGGATGCGCCGGAACCGTCATTAATTACTGATAAACATACAACATCTATGCTGGATGCATTTGATTTGGATGATACAGTTAAGTATTATACAATTTATATCCAGCCGCAGAATGCTTCGGTTCAGCCGGTTAAGAGAACATTGCGCGTTACAAGACGCAGTGCTGATAACAGCATTATAAGCGTTAAGAAGGGTAATATAGATGCTGAGAAGGAAGTTGTAAAGGGTGATAATGACGAAGAAGAAATAACATATGTATTCTTTATTGATAATCCTGAAGAAATTCCTGAAATCAGTATAGAGACAGCTCCAAACTCAACACTGAGAGTGGGATATATAGATGCTGATTCAAAGTGGCATAATAAGGACGAAGCAAACGCAGACCCTGATAACGGAGAAAAGAGCTGGACATCAGGAAATACATGGAGAAAACCAATCAGCGTTAGTGTAAACGGCGGTAAATATGTAATTGATGTAAAGGCTGAAAACGGAGAAATAAAGACGTATGCTCTTGAATTCCGTAATAAGTCTGATGTTACAAGGATTAAGAATATTGTTACCGAAAAGAACGAAGTCGGTGAGTACAATGTTGATATGAGTATGACAGTATTGTACGAGGCTAATGTTCCTAACGATGATACAAAACTTGAAATAACCCTTGAAGATAATTATGCGGAAATTGTTTCAGTACATGAGGTGGCGCTGCCTGATGATAAACAGCCAATAATTGATGCTCAGGGCGACATCCTTCCGACACTTAAACCAGGTCACTCATACGTAAAGACAGAGGATGGCTCATATCAGTTTAAGGTTAAGAATGGTGTTGAAATTGATGGTAAGAGATACTTCAGAATTACTGTTAAGGCACAGAATGGAAACACAGCAAATTATTATCTGCTTATGAAGGGTACATCAGATAATCTTATGCTTGATTATGTAGATGTAAACGGTACTGTAAACAAAAAGCCTATTGCAAACGATTCAAAATATACGTTCAGTGTTCCTACTGACGCGACAGAAGCATCTGTAGAAATTGTTGCAAAGGATGAAAATGCTAAACTTGTATACGTTAACGGAAATCTTCCTCGTCCGTATACATATCAGTGGAGTAATGATGCGTATAAGCTATCTGAAGAAGAAGTAACAGAAATTCAAGTTACACTTTGGTCACAGCTGTATGTAGATGATAAAACAACTCCGAATGCAAAGAAAACCTATACTGTAAGTATTTATAAGAACAGTAATAATACAGAATTAGGCGAGGTTATTGTAAACGGTATTAATGCGATTGCCCGTAAAAATAATCCTACAATTTACGAGATTGCAATTCCATCAAGCTTTGATCCGTCATTAGGAGATGACCTGAGTACAAACCCAAGCAGTGCTGCTCCGGCAACAATTACAATTAGGACATCAAGCGGTATTGCGGAGATTTCAATGGAAAATCTTCAGACAGGTATACCTGATGAAGGAAACGGAGAGCTTATTGTAGAGAGATATCTTGATGAGCCTAGTGTGTCAACAGTGAATGAATATCACTTCACAATTAAATCATCGTCAAGTACTGTAAAACAGAACTACATTCTGTATGTATATCGTGATTATGAGAATGTGGATGTTAAGACAGTTCATCTGAATAAGACAGAACTGACAGCTGGTGCGTCAACAAATGTTGATGTTTCATTGTTCGCATTGCAGCCAGCAGGTAAAGAGCGTACATATACAGCAATTGTAGACAGACGTAATCCTGTTGACATTTCAATCGTTCCTAAGGGAAATATGGCTAAGGTTAAGCTGTATGGTGATACTCTTGACGAGCCTATTATAAGCGACAGCAGCTATGGTTATGTATTTGAAAACGTAGCTCTAAGCTCACCGGAGGATACAGTATTCAACTTCGAGATTATGAGCTATGACGGAAAGGTTGTAAGCGAACCTTATACAATTATAATCAAGTATGTTGAGGATACAGATACAGAGCTTAAGAGTGTTGTATTTGATGATGTTACTGCAGAAAAACTTGACTTTATGTCAAATACTTACGCAGTAAGAGCCGAAAGCTTTGTTACTAACGGAATTCTTGCAATAACAGCCGCAAATGAAGATATGGTTGTTGAGCTTAACGGCAAGGAATCATCAGATGGAGTATGGAAGGATTCATATAATCTTACAGGCAATGTGTCCAAGGTTAACTTTACCGTAACTTCAAAAGATGGTAATAAGACAAAAGAATATACATTATATATTGTTAAAAACAATTCTGGCGTAAATGAAATTTACGTAAACGGTACAAAAGTTGTCAAGACAGCAGACGGTTATGTTTATGAAGTACCGTATGATGCACAGGCAGCCGATATACGCGTTATTGCCGGAAGTGAAATTTCAAAGGTACAGATAGGCGCTAATACAGCAAAAGCAGGAGAGGATACAAAGACTATAGCTCTTGCGGCAGGTTCTACTACAATAGTACCTGTTAAGATTTCTTCATATCCGTATGGTGATAACAATACAATAGAAGAAACTGTTAAACTTATAAGACAGGATATGTCATTGAGCTTATCAAGCGTACAGATTAAATCTGAATCAAGCACATCATATACAAGAGTAATAGCTGATAAGTATGGTAATTATCTTGCAACTATTCCATCTTATGATAACAGTGCAAGCGTTGTAATTGCATCACGCGATACAGCTAATGTTGGACTTATCAGAGTAGGTAAGAATGGAAATGAAATTCTTGCAGAGGGTGCAAACCAGATATTTATAGAAAATATTCCGGACCTTGAAACAGAAAATCTGTTCTATATCGTAATAAGCAGCGGTAAAAAGACAAGTCAGTATGAGTTTAAGATTGTTAAGCACAGCAATAATACAAGTGTTGAGACAGTTATTGCAGAAAGAGGTACTGAGGACGAATACATTGCCAAAGACGCATCATGCGGCGGCGGAAGTACAGTTGTTCCTGAAGAGCCTGACGGAAGCAAGGAGTATCCTTTTGAAATCAGTACACCGGCGGAGCTTCAGAATATGTCTAAACATCCTGATAAACACTATATTCTGATGAATGATATTGATATGTCAGGTTCTGTATGGACTCCTGTAGGAAATACAGACACACCGTTTACCGGTACGCTGAAGGGTAAGGGAAAGACTATTTCTAATCTTACAATTAACGCGTCTGCAAGTAATCAAGCATATGGATTGTTTGGTGTAAATAAGGGTACTGTTGAAAATCTTAAACTGGATAATGTAATAATCACATCAGCTGACAATACAACACAGCAGTCTGTAGGTGCTGTTGCCGGAAGAAATGAAGAAGGCGCGCTGATTAGTCAGGTGGCTGTATCAGCAGGCGATATTAAATCTTCAAATCTTGCAGGCGGTATCACTGGTGAAAACAGAGGTATTATCAATAATTCGTATAATAAAGCAAATATTACTTCTGCTAAATACGCTGCCGGTATTGCTGCGCTGAACTATGGTACAATAGAAAATGTTTACAGCATAGGCTCTACAAAAACAACTCAGTCAGTAAATGCTGATAATTATGTGGCGGCTATAACAGTTTCTAACTTTGGAGACTCGGTTATAGGTAATGCTTATACAATTATTCCGTATCAGATTAATGTTGCAAAGAACAGTAATCTGAATGTATTCAACAGCAGTGTGGTTATGCCAGAAAAACTGCAAAATCAGGATACATTTAATAACTGGGATTTTGAAAATATATGGACTATATATACAGGTCAGTATCCTACACTTAAAGACCAAAGTGCAGACGGTGATATTTCAGATTTGAATATCCCTGACGGAAGTCCGGCACGTCCGTTCCAGATAACAACCGCTATCGGATTTAAGAGTATAGGTAATGATGCGGAAAGTCTGTCAAAGCACTATGTGCTTATGAATAATATTTCTATGAAGGACGGCTCAGGCAAATATATTGAGCTTGACCCGATAGGCAGTGAGGAAACACCATTCACAGGTACTCTTAACGGTAATGGATATACAGTTTCAGAAGTGATGATATCATCTGAAAAGACTGTAGACGGAGAAAATTATTCCGCAATATTTGCAGTAAATAATGGTACTGTTAAAAACCTTGTAATATCACCGCGTTCAATTGAAGTATCAGGTAATGCCGCGGTTATTGCAGGTGTAAATAACGGAGATATTTCACAGGTAGCTGTTGTATCAGGAAGAGTATCAGGCGCGCATGCGTCAGGCTTTGTAAGTGTAAACAACGGTTCAATTGTTGATTCATATGTGCAGAATACATCAATATACAGCACACAGTCATCAGCAGGTATCACTTCACTTAATAACGGAGCGATAAACCGCGTATACAGCAGAGCTACGCAGTCTAAGCTGACAGGCGCGGACGCATCATGGAAATCAGCATCAATTGCTATTTCTAATACAGGTACTGTTGAAAATTCTCACGCGCTGTTTGGAAAACCATTTGTATATAATGATTCAAGTGTTGTTAACAATAATAACAACGGTATCCATTTTGACTCTGATATGGTAGATGCGGATTACTTCACGGAAGTATACAATGGATGGGATTTTGATAATGTATGGTATGTTCAAAATGGTACAGCGCCGTTACTAAGAGTAACGAGACATGACAATATAGCTCTTGCAAGCTTCGGAGATGTTACTTTGTTCAGCGAAGCAGCTGCTTTATCTGCTGATTGCGAGCATATTGTATATATCAGAGATACTAAGAATTCTGCTAATATTTACATTAAGGTACAGAATAGAAATGCGTCAATTATATTTGATGCGGGATTGCATACAGGTATAGGCGGTTCATACACAGGCGAATTCGAAGGTGTTATGAATAACCTTATGGAGGAAAGAACATCAATTCCGTTTACAGTTAAATCAACAAGCGGAGAAACACAGGTTCATAATCTTGTAATTATCAAGGAACCTACCGTGGCTTCTGTGAAAGTTGAGATAAACGGTGATGAAATCACACGTGTTAATGACGCGTATGTTGTTGAAATAGATAACAAGGCTAATCAGGCTGACGCAGTTATCACACCGATTTCAGGTACTGTAACTATAACGGACAGCACAGGACAGGAGATTGCTGTAAGCGACAGTGAATGGACTGGAAAGCTTGATGTTACTCCGGGTCAGGTTACAACATATACACTGACTGTTACAAACGGAAGCAAGCTGTCAACCGTGAAATATCCGTTAATACTAAAGCCTGCTCAATATCACACAGGTCTGAAATATGTTCAGGTTGATCCTCTTGAAAATGTAGGAGGAATTCTGGTAGGTGAAGGATATAAGGATATTGAGGATATAGAAGAAAATGTTTATAGATATACGATAGACAAAAAGCTGTCGTACATTGCCATAAAGGCTGAAGCTGTTAATAAAACATCGAAGGTTGATATAGCAATGAAGGGCAATAACAGCTATATCCATGAGCTAAGTCCTATAAATAATACATCATATTATCTGGATACGGAAATCAGAGATTTCTATATTCCAATAGATGTGACTACAAGTGAAAATGTTGTTGAGCATTTTGTACTGCATCTGACAAGAAAGAGTACTGATTCATCTATTAAACAGGGCGGTGTAGTTGTTACATACGGACCATATACATATATTCCTGACCCTGTAGATACAGTTATGAATGAGGGTACTGATGATGAGGAAATAGTTCCTGTATACAGCGTTAAGCTTGATAATCCTGGCAATGTTCCATTTACAAATAAAACGAATGTTGACATATCTATTGAAGCTAACGATTCATATGCGCTTGTAAATGCAGGTAATCCTACAGCTTCTGACCCGTCATCAGCTAATACAAGTAAATGGGAAGCTAAGAATGTACTTCTTAATAATGAAGAGCTTACAATATATCAGATTAAGACAAAGGCCGCAGACCTTGATGAGTATTCAATAGCTTATCTGTATATTTATAAGCAGAGCGATGATAATAAGCTTAAAGAAGTAACAGCGTCTTATGAAGATGATGGAAACAAGAAGACCGTAACGGTTGACCCTGATTCAAATGGAGTTTATCAGCTATGGTTACCGTCAGATAAAACAGATATAGATATTACGGCAATTACAAATACATTGTTGGCTAATGTTAAGATTGATGACAATGAGTATACAGAGCATATTGATACTAAGTCATTTAAGCTTACACCTGATATGAAGACTATAAAGGTATGGGTTAAGCCTTCGTCAATGCTGCCGTCAGCTTCAACCACAGGCTCGCCGGAAATTTCAGCAACTGCGTCAATAGCTGAATATACAATTAATATAAACTGGCTTGACCTTGATTTAAGAGAAGTACAGGTTTCTCCGTACGGCGCGTCATTATTCAAAAATGCGGATGTGAAGACAGATGAGGACGGAAACACATATTATTCTATCCGTCTTGACCCGCAGGATAATGCAAGAGCTCTTGTAAATGCGTTTGCTTCTGATTCAGATAACTACATCAGAATAGGTCATCTTTCAAGACCTGAAAAACGTGAACAGGCAGATGGAGAATCTGATGCTGAATATGCTGCTTACCTTGCGACATATAATGCAGAGCTTGCGTTATTTAATGCGGCAGCTAAGGATTACAGTATTGATAATACCAATATTGTATGGGATGGCGTTGTAGGAGGAAACGGCGGCTGGAAGCAGACAAGTAACAGCTCAATGGCGCTTCCATTAGTAACAGAGGACGGCGCGTTTACAATGGTTAAGATTCAGGTTGGTGTAGCTAATAACTACAAGGCTGATAAAGACGCTCCTCTGGGAGAAAAAATTGGTACAGTTAAAACATACAATCTTCTGATTGGCCAGAAGTATAAGAATATTGATAAGGATATCGATATAAAAATTAATGGAAGCTTACTTGATGACCTTGTGGCAAGAGGTATAATTGATGAGCCTGAGGTATCAGGAGAAGGTACAAAGATTTACAGATACGGTATACGTATGGATTATCCTTCAACGTATGTTACTCTTGAAACAGTAGAGTATAATAATCCGGTTGTAAGTGTTGATTCATTAGCTCAGCCTGTACAGGGTGAACAGGCAGTGAATACGTATTATGCAGACCTTGCACCGAAAACACCAGTACAGATTCCTGTATACTATGCTAAGGATACAGCCGAGTTAACAGAAGAGACAGTTATTAATCTAAATTCTGTTCCTGAGGCAGGTAATTCATATACACATAAGTATAAGGTTATAGTTTACAGAATGTCTGAAGATACAACAGTTGCTCATAATGACGACCTTACAAAGACAACGGTTAATGATACTAACAGATATAATGGTGTGGTTAGTCCTAAGATTGTTGATTATTACAGAGTAAGCGAACCTACAATGACTGTAGATAATAACGGTAACAGATATCTGAGGGTTTATATAAAGACAACTTCGGATAAGGCAAAGATTACTCTTAATAATGTTACATATGTAGGTGCTACAGATGATGACACTGTTCTTGATGGTGATAATGTAATCAACGGCGGTGACATTAAGGGTATATTAATACCGGTAGCTAAGGATGAAATCCTTAAGGTTATTCCTTATACAGTAACATCCGAGGACGGCAGACATACATCAAGAAATGAACTTCAGGTAGAAATTCAGTCAATCAATACAGATGTTGACTATGTGCGTGTAAACGGAGTTAATGCGTACGGTCCGTTGTATGAGGACTGGGATACAGAGCATGAATATCCATACTTCAATAGTTTTATACCAAGCAGTGTATATAACGACGCTTTAAATAACGGTAAGAAGACGGCAATAACTGTTCAGGCAGCAATGCAGACTCCGCAGACAATTGTATATCTTGAGGATGATGAGCATGAACTGACAATCACGAATAAGGATATTGTACATCTTCCGTTTATATCATCATATGAGTATCTTCTTGACCAGGTAGACATATTTGAAATGGAAATGCCTCAGCCGATTAGATTTAAAATTCAGTCAGAGGCAGGAGATAAGTATACTCAGGAATATGTTATAAACATATATCTTGCAAATGATGATAATAACAATGTTGAAGTAAATGAAGAAACAGGGGCACATAGTATATGGGTCGGAGAAGTAGGAACACTTGACCTTATAGACAGTGTTAAGATTGATAATACAGGAGCGTATTATGTTGAAATTGAAACAGGTGTAACATCTGTTGAAATGAAGGTAATCGCAGATTCTGAATATGCAGGAGTAGATATTCAAGACCCTGTAAGAAAGCTGTATTCAAACAACTATGTATTACATAAAAAGCAGGTTGTGCTTTCAAACCTTGAGCCGAATCAAAACTATCCTCTGAATTTCAGAATAAGAACACAGGATGAAATGCTTTCAGGAATCGGTGAAGGTAAGGAATACACGGTTGAACTGAGAAGAATTTCTAATAACAGAAAGCTTGACCATGTTACAGCATATCCTGAGGATGACGCAAAGAGACAGGTGCGTGAGGAAAATCTGATTTCTTCCAATCCTATCATCTTTACAACAGATTACGGCGCTAACATTGTTCCTGTTGAAATAGCAGCGGATTATTCAACAGCACGTGTAGGTATTGTTATAGATGGTGTCGAGAATAAGTCAGATACAAAGACTAAGACCTTCAATGTTCCATTCTATATTGATAATGATGAGATAGACAGCACAACGGGTCAGCGTTCACAGAGCTATGTTGTAAAGGTATGGAGCTATGATGGCGATATTAATCCTGTATACTATACCTTAAAGCTTGTTCGTAAGATGAACGACCTTGAGATTAAGCAGATTACGCTTAATAATCGTCAGGCAGACGTTAAAATGGGTGACCCGTATACCTACGAGATAGATATAATGAACAGCGAAGATGATACTAATGCTGAAGTATTTGCGTTGGCGAATAATGAAACTGCATATGTATCTATCAACGGCAGTGACTTTGTTCAGACGTCAAATGTAATTTCAGGAATAGACTTGTCAAGTATTAAGCTGAACGAGCCTATGGAAGTAACTATCAGAGTAGGGTCTCCTGACTTTACAATAGCAGGTACGCCTGACCAGATAGCTATATATAAGCTGATTATTACTCGTCGTGAACCAGGTGAATTGACGAATGACCTTAAGTTGTTTATGCATGTAAGTAATATTATTTCTGACAAGTCATTTGTACCGGCTCAGCTGTATGATACAACACCTGACCCGGATAATGCAGAAAAAGAAATTTATCATTACTTAAGCTTCATAAATCCAATGGCGACAAGGGCATATATTAAGGCAGAGAGTAAGTCTAATACTTCAAAAATTGAATTCTTTACAGAGAGCGGCGTATCTTTGAAAGAGGATATTCATACTCTTGATACAGACGTTTCAATGGCTGGTATTGATTTCATAACGCTTAAAGCCAGAATAACAGCCGGTGATGGAAGAACATATCAGGATTATACACTGTTGATTCAAAAATCATCAAATGAAACAGGTGTGCTGAATGTATTTGTTGACGCGCGTGTACCGGGAAAAGATTCACCAACAAGGGTAGAAGCAGTTGCTGTTGGCCCTGTTGGAGACGCGATTGAATATATCGCGGAAATGCCTTTAGGAACAACTATGGCACAGCCATTTGTATTCGCGGCAGACCCGTATGCATATGTTCAGTTCTATAGTTCATCAGGTCAGCTTGGTGAAATGCAGCAGCAGGGTGATAATCCTAACTATGAAGGAGCGAAAGCAGACGGTGTTGGTATGAGTGAATTAAGCTCATATACATACTACTTCAAAGTTATATCAAGAACTAAGAGCAGCAGCAGGGAATATATATTAAAGCTTGTTAATATCCCTGAAGGCACTCAGGTTTCAGATATTAAGGTTGGTAACAGATTTACAGACTATGACGAAAATCCGATTAAAGACGAAAGTAAGGTTTCACTTTCTACAGCGTCCGTAACAGGTCTTACAACCTATATAGCTTATATTCCGTATATTAAAGGACAGGAAAGTACGGTAATGAAGGTTGTCGCTGAGAATAAGGGTACTACTATTAAAGTAGACGGTGCTCTTCGTGATAGTGAACGTATCAGCAAGGGCGGAAAATTCCTTGCAGATGTAAAACTGAACCAGACCGGATTTATTACGGATGTACCTGTCAATATAATGACAGAATCCGGAACAAACCAGACATATAATGTTCGTATTATAAGATATGTACATACGTATGAACTGGGTGTTGAGGTTAATAAGGAATTAGCTAAGAAGGTCGGTGACGAAGATTCTCACTATTTTGAAAGAGAAAAGCCTCTTCCGTTTAGTGAAAAAGAAGCAAAGCTGACGATTACCATGGCTAATCCGGGCGTTGATGATGACGACCGTACAAAGCAGAAGAATTACTTTGTAGAGGTTGTAGGAGGAAGAGAAGGAAGACAGCCGGTTACAAAGGATAACAATGTAATTAAGGATGTTGTTGAGCTTAAGGATACAGTAACGGAAATTCCGTTTAATATCTATGACAGTATGGAGGGTCAGAACCTTATCGCAACATATTATGTAACGGTTAGACGTGAGATGTATGATGAAAATCTCAGTGCCGTATATGTAAATGAAAGCGCGGCGACTCCTGCGTTAGTTGAAGGTAGAGAGGGATTTGAAGCATATTCATACTCAGACGCGGAAAGTCCTGTTGCGAAGGTTCAGATTTACGCATCGCAGAAGAATGCGGATGTTATTCTGACAGGTCAGACTATAGACCAGACGCATGAAGGTAAAAATAGTTATCTTGAGACGGCTGTAAAGCTTCAAGAAGGAAATAACTACTTTGTAATTGAAGTTAAGAATGCTACACAGGGACCATTCTATTACATGCTTCTTATTAAGCACATTCCTGTAGAAGTAGCGCTTGACGACTTGTATATTACAAAGCGTGATAATTCAGAAGCAATACCATTCAATAATGTTTCAGACGGTGTATACAGAAAGGCAATTACAACATACAGAATTACATCTGACCCTGATACATTTGAATATGATGTATATGCAAAAGCATATGAGACAAAGCAGAAGCTTCTTGCATATGCACAGAGCAAGGGATGGGATACGGACGATTATCAGACAAGAATTAAGATTACAGATGATAAGGATGAAGAAATACAGGATATTGACGAGTATATAAAGGAACAGATAAGTATTCAGGATGAAGACGGCAATAAACCGCACTTCTATAGTATTCCTATTTACCTTGTAGTTCCGCACTATATGAAGAAATATACCATTGAAATACATGACCCGTCACCTGAGGATAAGTTAAAGCAGCTAATGGTACTGAATTACGGACTTACTCCTACATTAGAAAACGCTTATGATATGGAACCAGAATTTGTTCCTGAAAATTCTGATACAGTCTATAATGTAGAAGTTCCGTCAGAAATAGACAATGTTGATATCTTCGCTCACGCGTTACACGATCATGACGGGGCTACTACCATTGTCGCGCTTCTTGACAAGGACGAAAAACCGTATTCAAATGCGTTTGTTGAACTTCGTGAAAACGTGAAGCTTAACTATGGTGATAATGTATTCTTCGTGAAAGTAACAAGTGAAAAGGCCGGAAGCCTTGGCGACGGTGTAAGAATGTATGAGCTTCACATCTACCGCAGACTGATAGATGTTGAACTGCTTGAATTAGTTGTAAATGACTCATACGCGATTGACCAGAATGACGGTACATATATCGCTTATGTACAGATGGGTTCAAAGCCTGTTATAAAAGCACGCTCTAATGCGGTTACAACAATTTCTATGGATAATGAAACCGATGCCACAGCATTAACAGGCTGGGCTGAAATGGAAATGCAGAATGCGATAACTGCTCAGACAACAACGGCAAATATCAATGTTTCGATTGATGAAGATGGTGTTAAGCTGAGTAAGGATTATACCTTAAAGCTTATCGGTGTAACAGGTGACATACTCAAGATTGAGATGGATGTTATCGGCAGTGATTTTGATATGGTAACCAGTCCATATATAAATCCGATAGGCGCTGTATGGCATAATCCTGACAATGAACATTCTGACGGATACTTTGAAATAGGAATTCCGCAGAATGCAGCTGTAACTAATGACCCATATATGAGAGTTACAACTGTTGACGGGGATATGATGGTTAAGATTGGTACTCTTGCAGAACAGGGTCCGGATAACGGTACTGACGACCAATTCACAAACCAGACATATCTAATGCAGAATCCGGCATTGCCTGAGGGTACATATCTCATAAAGGTTGCGGTAAGAAATACTTATGGTACACCTGAAAAGGATGATGATACAACTAAGGTTTATGATGTATATGTAAAGAGATTATCTAATGACGCAGAGCTTATTAACCTTGAGACAGAACCTTCTGTAACTCTTGAACCACAATTCAACAGTTCCATAAAAGAGTATGAAATCAATGTTGAGAGCAATGTAACAGAGGTAACCTTTACAGAAATTCTTGCAAGTGCAAATGCGTCTATAAATCTTGAGATTTCATCAAGCGATGGTTCATTACCTGTACAGAGTATAGAAAATGGTTCATCATATACGGTTGAAAATCTTGCTCTGGGCAATAACGTTGTCAAGATTAGAGTAAAGTCTGAGGATAAGACCGTTGAAAAGGTTTACACAGTTATTATTAAGCGTAAAGCGCCTCCTGTAAACGCAACTCTTGACGATATCAGAGTTAAGATAGGCGAGCAGTATTATAGTCTGGTTCCTATGTTTGATAAGGATATTAGAGATTATAAGCTGATAATTGAAGCGAATATAGAAGAGAACAAGACGCCTATAGAAATTACAGCGACAAAGAGTGAGGATGCTGACTATTCAGTAACAAGCCGTGTTGACAATAACGGAAATATAGCTGAAAATCCGGCTAATCCTTCACAGTATCATACGGTTGTATTGGATGAATACATTACCAGCGGTACTACGGTAACAGTTGTATTCAGTATTACTGCTAATAATGTAAATATGCAGGAATAT
Source organism: uncultured Clostridia bacterium (assembly GCA_910585795.1). Classification (GTDB taxonomy): domain Bacteria; phylum Bacillota; class Clostridia; order UBA1381; family UBA1381; genus Hominilimicola. The sequence goes on from CAJUFV010000164.1 coordinate 34,724, forward strand.
AAGCTTGAGCTTTATAAGAACGAGAATCCGAACGTTAATCCGAAGCATAACTTCCTGTCAACTGTTCAGTTGGATAATCATCCGCTGACAATGGTTACGGCATCAACAGATGTTGACTATAACTATTATGCAAACGTAGCTAATACAGAAGCAGAAGAATATCTAACAATTGTTCCTAACGATAATGTTGCCGGAACAATAGGCGATATGCAGGCATATCTGTATGATATGAACAAAGCAAGTGCTCCGCCGCAGCTTATTGTTGCAAATTCACGCACACATCTTGAACTTGCTGAAGGTGATAATCTGTTTATCATAAAGGTTCAAGATAAGGCTGGTGAAAATGTACGTTATTATTCCATTACAATTAACAGGGCAACAACAGAGAATGTAAGCGCTTTACTGAAGAGCCTTGATGTAATCGGACACGATATGACTCCGGATAAGAAGGGAACAACATCTTATAAGATGACGGTTGACAGTGATACAGAGTCAATTTCACTCAGAGCTGTCGCAGAAAATGATTTGACAGAAATTTGGGTAAGAAGTGAGGCATGGGATTATGACCTCATAAAGACAGGCGCAATCAATGCGGATAATATCCCGATTGTATATGGTAATAATAAGATAGTTATTACTGCGTCGGCACCGGATAACCGCATTAATGCTAATGGTATAAAGGAAAAAGGCACAAAGAAGGTATATGTAATTAATGTTTATAGGGCAGGCAAGGATGATAATGCAGACCTTATTGATATTAAGTATACCGACGGCGGTGTCATGTCACCGACATTTGACAGTGATATTCTGAATTATCATTTGACATACGATTACGAAACAACAGCTGTTGATTTGACACCTATTGCAAGAGTTCCTGAAATAACTTCAATTAAGGTTACAAGGAATGGCGGAACGTCAACTACAATTGACAGCGGCGAGGTATATTCAGTTCATGTTCTTCCTGAAGGATTGACAACAGTAACATTTGATGTAACAACAGCTTTAGGCGCAACTAAGACATATATAGTTGAAATATACCGTAATCCTTATGAAACACCTATACCTAAGCTGTCATCAGCAATAGAGGTTCGCGACCAGAAGGGTACGCTGTATGACCTGACACCTGATTATGACCCTGACGAACATTCATATTATGTAAGTGTTCCGTCAACATTTGAACAGGCAAAGATAAGGGTATTTGCTGAGTCAGGTGATGATGCAGATAAGGATAATGTTACAATTAAGGTTAATGAAATGCCTGCTGTAAACGGCACGGATACTGTTCTAGATAATATTATAGACGGTGATAACATTGTTGTCATTGAGATTTCAAATTATCAGGGCAATAAGGAATACTATACAGTAATCATTAACCGTGCATATGATGATAATCTTGATGCTAAGCTTGATAATCTTGAAATAAAGCAAGATTTCGCACTAGTTCCGGGATTTGACTCTGATACTGAGGCATATGATGTATATGTTGATGCATCGACATCATTTATTAATCTTATTCCGACAGCTGACAACGCTAATATTACTGTAAACAATATTATTGTTGAAAGCGGAACAGCTTCAGATGATATTGAGCTTCAGACAGGCAAGAACAAAGTTTATATTGTTGTTACAGCGAAGAATGACGCTGGAGAACTGACAACAACAAAGCGCAGATATATCGTAAATGTATATCGTCCGGAAAATGAGACAAATGACTTCCTTACAAAGCTTACTCTCAACCATGGTACTTTGGTACCGGCGTTCTCAAGAGAAAGAAAGGAATACTTTGTAACTGTTCCTAATGATATAGATAAGGTAGAGCTTGAGACGGCGGCATATAGAAATGACAGTGTAATACGCGTAAACAGCGATAAATATACTGCTCCGATGATTCTTCCGCTGACAGCGGGTATGGACAATAACTTTGCAATCAAAGTGTATAAATCAGAATTTGCAGGTATGCCTGGTTCAACATATACACTTACAATTCACAGAAAGGGTATGACTGCAAATGTTCCTGACCTTACAGCGCTTGAAGTAGATGGAATAAATATAGCTCCTGATTTTGCGGCAAGAGAATTGAATTATTACGCATATGTGGACGCTGACGCGACAAGCGTAAATATTAGTGCGGAAGCAGCAAAGGATACAGCTATAGTGTCGGGTATTGGTAAAGTAAATCTTACAGGCAATAAGACAGTACGTATTATTACTGTTAAAAATAATGCTACAATCCAGAGATATTCTGTAACAATAATAAAGAATATTTCAGGCTATGATATGACTGGTACATTGAATAATGATGTATTAAGTACAGATACTATTCAGACAATAACAGTTCCGGAAGGCACAGCTTCAATTCCGCTTACAATTAATGCTGATGGAGACAATACAGTAATTACAGTCAACGGCAGAGAGATTGAAAACGGAGTAGAAACCGTATTTGATATGTCTACTCAGAAGGAAAGATTTGATATTTCCGTAAGGAGTGAAGACGGTAACAAGAAGGTTGTAAACAAAGCATATGTTGTATATGCGGAAAGTGAAGCCGACAAGCCATATGAACCGTTTATTGACCATATCATGGTTGACCCGACAAGCACTATTACAGGCAAAGACGCACACTTCTTTACAACATTTGATAATAAAACATTTGTATATGAAGTGACGAATGATGGTTCAACACCATATCTGTTTGCTTCAAGTGATGACAACAATACTTATATAGAACTGTTTAACGAGGAATTAAAAGATTATGCCGTTAAACCTGGTTTGTCATCATATATTGCGGAAACAATTGGTGAAAGCGGAAAAGCTACATTTAAGTTCCGCGCTACTAAGTTCGCAGAAAGTGGATATGAGCTTGTAAATGAATATACAGTAACTGTTTATAATACTGATAAGCCGATTTTGGAGAATTTGTGGACAGAAACGGCTGTTATGCAGCAGAAATTCAATCCTATAACAAGAGAATATGACGCTCTGTTGGGAAGAGATAAAGACAGCTTTACAGTACACACTTCAAACACATATGAAAATGCTGTTGTAAGTATCAATATAGATGACGGTGATTATGTTGAAGGCGAATCAAGAGAATTTACAAATCTGCCGCTTACAAAGAATACATTTAAGGTAATGGTTAAGATAACTATTACAGGAGCTGACGGAAAAGATGTTGAAGGATTCTATACATTGAATGTAACACGCAGTGAAGACCTTGTTGCAGAAGCACATATTAAGGATATTAAGCTTACAGATGAGACAGAGGACGGCGACGGACTTTATGAAATGGCACAGAAGAATGACCCGTCTAATAAATCATTTGATGAGAATGTAACTGCGTATGTAGCAACAATTGATTATACAGACAGAACTGTAGAATTAACTGTAACTGCTACTGACCCTGACAGTGACACATTATCTGCTAAAACAAGTGACGGTACTGTGATACCTCTGACCAGCGGCAGCGCAGAAACAATAACTCTTCCGCTGACATTCTTTGACAGTGACAATACTGAAGAGATTATAACAATTATTGTAACTGATGTATATGGTAAGACAGGTGAATATGAGCTTACAATTACGCGCGGTGAACGTGCAGAGGGTAACTCAAGATTGTCAATGCTGACAACTGATTTGGTAGACATGACAGGTGATTTTGACCCTGACACGACCAAATATACTATAAATATTTCACCTTATGATAAGGAAATAGATGTTACAGCAATTGCTCAAAATCCAACAGACAAGATTGTTCTGACAGACGGCGTTGTTAAAACACCGGCGACAGCAGGAGAAATAACAAATAAATTTGCTATAGATACCGACAGCAAAACAAGTTATATCTTTGCTACAGTTGAAGGAGAAAACGGTACTCCGTTTACATACATCATTGAAGTAGTAAGAGAAAATACTGCATTCCTGGATAATATCAAGGTAACTGATACCGTTGAAAATGATGGATATGAAGAGCTTGACCCGTCATTCGACAGTAAAACTGATTCATATAATGTGCTGATTGACCCGCTTGCAACGGAAATCGAGTTTGAAATCGGTACAACAGCGTATAATCCAACGCTGAAGATGAAGTTTGACGGACAGACGTTAAGCGAATCAGGCGGTGAGGCATCAATCGGAGTCTTTAGTATGAAGCATCTGTTTGACCTTCCTCTTGACCAGAAGTCATTTACCTTTGAATTTGAAGTGATAAGCACAATTAGTGACACTGAAAAGAAGGGTGGTATATATACTGTAACAGTTACAAGAGATACTGAAGAGGAAGAGCCTTCACTTCAGATGTATGTAACAGGTAATATTTATTCAGTAACAAATGTCAACCATCACGCAACACTCACATTGTATGATGAAGACGATAATCAGGTAGCGGTAGATGAAAGCGGAAACATGACCTATGAGGTCGGCAACGACGGCGTATTTGAAATCAAGCTTCCTGACGAGGGTGTATATAGACTGCATATTGAACGTGTCGGCTATCTGTACCGTGATATTGTAAATATCGTTTCCGTAAAGACCTTTGAAAAGGCTAAGTATAATTTTGAAAAGGTAAGAATTATACCTGGTAATGTGTCAAATTACGGCAGCAGTGAGGGAGTTATTGACGGAACAGATATCAGTATAATCCAGATATTCTTCTATAATATAGTAAAGGATTCTTATATAGGCGAATTGAAGCTTGAAGGAACCAAGCCACTGGATGTCAAAGAATCTGAAGATGAAGAGAAGAAGGATGAAGAAACTGATACTGATAATCAGGAAAAACCTGATAAAGATGTAGCACCTGATGATAATGAAACAGTTAAGCCGGACGGGGATAAAGACAGCGCAGATAATACAACACCGGAAAATCCGGACGATACATCATCAGATAACACTGATTTGGAGAAACCGGATGACACAATGCCGGATGATAACAATTCAGAAACACCTGATAATACTGAATCTAATAAACCTGATGATAAGGAACCGGATAATACAACTCCGCAATTACCGGATGATAATACTTCAGAAACACCTGGTAATACAGATAATACTGAATCTAATAAACCTGATAATACTGATTCAGATAATTCCGGTGTTACAGATGTAACAAATAGTGATAATGCTAATGATACATCAGAAACAACATCTGATAATACAGGCAGTATAAATGCTGAAGTATCAAATAGTGACTCATCAAATATAAATAATTCATCAGCTTCAGATACATATTCAGTAGAAACGGCTGTTGAAGCAGAGGATGATGATTCATGGATTATAGGCGGTACTCCTGTTAATGGATATCCTGGTTCGTACGCATATACTTTAAACAAAAATGGAGCCAAGATTCTATGGTGGATAGCATATGAAGGCGGAAAAGTTTACAGGGAAGACTGTGATTTTGACGACAGCGGTATGCTAACAATACAGGACTTAACACTAGCTCTTCTTCATAAGGAAGTTACAGCTAAACAACTAGAGATTGACAATTTAGCAAGTCCTGATAAAGTAAAGGTGCAGGCCTATTAAAAATGAAACCGACGGAATTCCGTCGGTTTTGTTTTTTACCGTTTTTATGCAAAATATATCCATTATTAAGAAATAAAAAAACAAAA
>CAJUFV010000165.1 GCA_910585795.1 uncultured Clostridia bacterium
ATATAATATAATGTAAGAAAAATCGGGCATTTTCTGTCCGCGTAAAAAGGAGAAATTAATTATGTACAACAAATTAACAGTTGAAGATGTTGACGTAAAAGGTAAGAAGGTTTTAGTCCGCTGTGATTTTAATGTTCCTCTTGACGCTAACGGCAATATCACAGATGAAAACAGAATCGTGGGAGCTCTTCCTACAATTAAGTATCTGATAAAAAATAGCGCCAGAGTTATTCTTTGTTCACATATGGGTAAGCCAAAGGGTGAGCCAAAGCCTGAGCTTTCTCTTGCTCCTGTTGCGAAAAGCCTTTCAGTAAAGCTTGGTAAAGAAGTTGTTTTCGCGGCTGATGATAATGTTGTAGGTGATAACGCAAAAAATGCTGTTGCGGCTATGAATGACGGAGATGTTGTTCTTCTTGAAAATACGCGTTACAGAAAAGAAGAAACAAAGAATGAAGAAGCTTTTTCAAAAGAATTAGCGTCACTTGCTGACCTTTTTGTAAATGACGCGTTTGGTACGGCTCACAGAGCGCACTGCTCAAACGTAGGTGTATCATCAATTATTAAACCGGCTGTTGCCGGATACCTTATTGAGAAGGAAATTAACTTCCTGGGTAATGCTGTAAATAGTCCTGTAAGACCGCTTGTAGCGATTTTGGGAGGCAGTAAGGTTTCTTCAAAAATTTCTGTTATTGAAAATCTTTTAAAGAAGGTTGATAAGCTTATAATAGGCGGCGGTATGGCATATACATTCTTTGCCGCTCAAGACAAAACAACTGGTACTTCTCTTCTTGAACCTGACTACATTGATTATGCAAAAAAAATGCTTGACGAGGCCGGAGATAAAATAGTTCTTCCTGTAGACACAGTTGTTACAGAGAAATTTGATAATGACGCCGCTTCAAAAATTGTAGAGGGTAATATTCCTGATGGATGGATGGGTCTTGACATTGGTCCTAAATCAATCGAATTGTTTAAGGATGTTTTAAAGGACGCTAAAACTGTTGTATGGAATGGTCCTATGGGTGTATTTGAAATGCCGAATTTTGCAAAGGGTACAAATGAAATTGCGGCAATGCTTGCTGACCTTGACGCTACAACAATTATTGGCGGCGGAGACAGTGTTGCTGCTGTTAATCAGGCTGGTCTTGGCGGCAAGATGAGCCATATCTCAACAGGCGGCGGCGCCTCAATGGAATTTTTAGAGGGTAAAGAGCTTCCGGGTATTGCGGCATTAACAGATAAATAAACTTACTGAATTTATTCTGTCATAGTCAGCGGCAGAAATTTGGTAATAAATAATTACAAAGGAGATATAACAATGGGAAAATATATTATAGCAGGTAACTGGAAGATGAATAAGCTTCCTTCTGAAACATATGATTTTGTTAAAGAGGTTGCTGAAGCGACAAAGGACGCGTCATGCGAGGTAGTTTGCTGCACACCGTTTGTATGTCTTGCTCCGGCTGTTGAAGCCGCAAAGGGCACACACGTAAAAATAGGCGCGGAAAATCTTCATTTTGAGGATAAGGGCGCTTATACAGGTGAAGTAAGCGCGGATATGCTTGTTGACTTAGGTGTTGATTATGTTATAATTGGTCATAGCGAAAGACGTGAATATTTTGCTGAAACAGACGAGACAGTAAATAAAAAGATTAAAAAGGCTCTTGAAAAGGGACTTATTCCTATACTATGCTGCGGCGAGTCTTTGGAGCAGAGAGAAGCCGGAATAACAATGGACTTTATTACAATACAGATTAAAAAAGCGTTTGCGGGTATCAGTGCGGATGATGCGAAAAAGATTGTTGTAGCGTATGAGCCAATCTGGGCAATTGGTACAGGTAAGACTGCTACTGATGAGCAGGCTGAGGAAGTCTGCGGAGCAATCAGAAATGTGATTGCGTTACTGTATGACGATGCGGCGGCAAAAGCAATTACAATTCAGTACGGTGGAAGTATGAATGCCGGCAATTGTGCTGGACTTCTTGCAAAGCCTAATATTGACGGCGGACTTATTGGCGGAGCTTCATTAAAGAGCGCTGATTTTGCTGTTATAACAGGCGCGGCTAAATAATTATATGTGTAAAAAGGCTGCCGTAAAGCAGCCTTTTATTATATAGACTTGTCATAATTTTTGTTATTCTCAGGAGGGCAGAGAGAAATCCCGCTTTTAGACGGGGTTTCTGCATGCAAAATAAAATTTACTATATATCAATATTCAATTTTTATGTAAGCCGACTTACGCACTCTGCTCTCCTTTGAAATAAAAAAATGCATGGCTGTAGCTATGCATAAAATAACACGGCTTCAACTTGTGTATATCATATTTTAAATATCTCAAATAAAAGGTTTGTAAAAATATTAAATTAAAGCCTATGTTTTAAACGGTATTATAGAATACTTAATATTATTTGAAATATTAATTTAAAAAAGCAAAGGAGAAATTGATATGGCAAAAAAACCAATCGCATTAATAATAATGGACGGATATGGCATTAATAAAAATACTGAGGGCAACGCGATTGCCGCGGCAAAAAAACCAAATCTTGACAAATATTTCGCATCGTATCCAAGCACACAGCTTTCTGCAAGCGGTCTTGATGTAGGACTTCCTGACGGACAGATGGGCAATAGTGAAGTGGGACATACAAATATTGGCGCGGGACGCGTTGTATATCAGATGCTAGTAAAAATTACAAAGGATATAAATGACGGTAAAATCAATGATATAAAAGCTTTTTCGGACGTAATGGACGCTGCAAAAGAAAACGGAAAGTCGCTTCATCTTATGGGACTTCTTTCAAACGGCGGTGTTCATAGTCATAATGAGCATCTTTATGGACTTTTAAGAATGGCGAAGAAAAAGGGTATTGAAAAGGTTTATGTTCATACCTTCCTTGATGGACGTGATGTTCCTCCTACATCAGGAGCGGAATTTATGGAACATCTTGAAAAGGAAATCAATGAAATTGGTACAGGAAGTATTGCTACAATTATGGGCAGATTTTACGCTATGGACAGAGATAATGCGTGGGACAGAGTTGAAAAGGCGTATAATGCTATTGTAAATGGAGAGGGTATTCAGGAATCTGATGCTGTGACAGCCGTTAAAAACTCATACGCAAATAATGTGACAGATGAATTTGTTATTCCTACTGTTGTTGATAAAAGCGGTATGATAAAAGAGGGTGACAGTGTTATATTCTTTAATTTCCGTCCTGACCGTGCAAGACAGATTACAAGAACTTTTGTTGACCCTGATTTTAGCGGATTTAAAAGAGAATATTTTCCTGTAAATTTTGTGTGTATGACACAATATGATGAATCAATGCCTAATGTTACAGTTGCGTATCCTCCGGAATCTCTTGAAATGACCTTTGGTGAATATGTCAGCAAAAAGGGTCTTACACAGCTTAGAATTGCAGAAACTCAAAAATACGCTCATGTTACATTTTTCTTTAATGGCGGTGAGGAGAAGCAGTTTGAGGGAGAGGAAAGAATACTTATAAAATCTCCTGATGTTGAAACCTTTGATATGAAGCCGGAAATGAGCGCATATGAGGTGACAGACGCGGTTGTTAATGCTATTAATTCAGATAAATTTGACGTTATAATTCTTAATTATGCTAACTGTGATATGGTAGGACATACCGGAATTATAGACGCGGCGGTGAAAGCGGTTGAAGCGGTTGATGAATGTGTAGGCAGAATGGTTAATGCTATTCTTTCTAAAGGCGGTCAGGCGATTATTACGGCAGACCATGGTAACGCTGATTGTTTGATTGACCCTGAAACAAAGGCCCCGTTTACTGCTCATACGACAAATCCTGTTCCTATGATTTTAATAGGAGCCGGTGATGTCAAGCTGAAAAACGGAAGACTTTGTGACCTTTGTCCTACTATGCTTGACCTTATGGGACTTGAAAAACCGGAACAAATGACAGGTCAGAGTCTTATAGTTAAATAATAAAAAATATGGCAATACATTAATTTAAAAGCTAATGTATTGCCATATTTTAAAGCTTTAATTAGTATTTATAATGTGCTTATAATATCATTCATGTTGTACATACCAGCTGGTTTATCCTTGATAAACTTAGCCGCCTTGACGGCTCCGACAGCGAATACTTCTTTGCTGTGAGCGCTGTGTTTAAGTTCGATTACCTCGTCATTGCCGGCAAAAATTATTTCATGGTCACCGACAATCGTTCCGCCGCGTACTGCGTGAAGACCTATTTCTGTTTTCTTTCTTTTTTTTCGCACCGCATGTCTGTCATAAACATATTCCGCATGATAAGAAAGCGTATCATCAATAGCGTCGGCAATTGCGAGCGCGGTACCTGAAGGAGCGTCTATTTTTTGGTTATGATGGCGCTCGACAATTTCTATATCAAAATTTCCTTCAAGCAATTTTGTTGCTTTTTTTGCGAGGTCAATCAAAAGATTGATTCCAAGACTCATATTAGCGGAGAAAAATACTGGAATTTCATTTGATGCTTCTGTAAATTCCTTTTTTTGCTCCTCTGTGAAACCTGTTGTCGCAAGAATAACAGGAAAACGACGTTTTTTGCAGTAATTTAATATATTTGTAAGAGCTGCTGGATGAGAAAAGTCAATTATAACATCAGCATCGCCTGTAAATTCATCCGGATTTGTAAAAACAGGATAGGTATTTTCTATTGAGTCATTTACATCAAAACCGGCAACAATTTCACAATCACCATCTTCTTCTACAAGCCGTGTAATAACCTGACCCATTTTGCCATTACATCCGTTCATAATTATTTTCGTCATTGGTTTTACTCCTTTACGCCAGTTTCATACCAAAGTCAAGCATAGACTTTTTAAGTTTTTCAAGATTCGCGCTATCCATATCTACAAGCGGCATACGCAGATTTCCCGCGTTAAAGCCCATTAAATTCATAGCTGTTTTAATGGGAACAGGATTAACCTCGATGAATAAATTATTTATAAGGTCAAGCATTTTGAGCTGAAGCTCACGCGATTCCTGAACTTTACCGCTGAAATAGTATTCACAGATATTATGTGTTTCCTGCGGAAGAATGTTTGCAACAACTGATATAACACCTTTACCGCCAAGCGAAAGCGTAGGTACTATCATATCATCATTGCCTGAATAGATGTACAAATCAGGAATTTCTGCGGCAATTTTTGTCATATAGCCTATATTTCCGCTTGCTTCTTTTATAGCAACAATATTCTGAATTTTTGCAAGCTCTTTAAGAGTATCAATGGAAAGTGTCATGCCTGTTCTTGATGGAACATTATATAGAATTACAGGAATTTTTATTGAATTGGCAATTGATGTAAAATGAGCAATAAGGCCCTTTTGCGTAGTCTTGTTGTAATACGGAGTTACTGAAAGTATACCGTCAGCGCCGTATTCTTCAGCTTTTTTTGTAAGCTCAATTGCGTGTGCTGTATCATTTGAGCCTGTTCCCGCAATTACAGGAATTCTTCCGGCTGCCTTATCAACTGTAAATTTAATAGCTGCGAGATGCTCCGTGTCAGGCATTGTTGAAGCTTCGCCTGTCGTTCCGCATATAATAATCGCGTCGGTATTATTTTCAATATGATATTCAATTAATTTACCAAGCTCGTCATAGTTTGTTTTCATACCGTCAAACGGAGTAACAATAGCTACGCCTGAACCCTGAAAAGGTAATGTCTTTGCCATATTAGTCAAGTCCTTTCTGTCAGAATTTTATTAGTCCATATAACCTTTAGCTGTTAAAAGCTCCGCAAGCAGTACAGCTCCTCCCGCCGCGCCGCGAAGTGTATTATGGCTCATTGAAACCATTTTATAATCATACTGTGTTGATTCACGGAGACGTCCGCAGGAAATAGCCATACCTCCGTCAATTTCACGCGCTGTTTTAATCTGAGGCTGGTCAGGCTCATCTTTTTCTGTGTAAACATGAATAAACTGCTTTGGAGCGTGAGGAAGATTAAGCTTCTGAGGCTCACCGGAATAATCGGTCCACATTTTTTCAATTTCTTCTATTGAAGGCTTGTTTGAACTGTCCTTGAATGAAAAGAAAATAGCCGCTGTATGACCGTTGGATACAGGAACTCTATAAGTTTGACATTCAATCTGAAGCGCGTCTGACGGAACTATTTCACCGCCTTTGATATTTCCGAGCACCTTGTTTGGTTCAACCTCGGACTTCATTTCCTCACCGCCGATATATGGAATAAGATTATCAACCATTTCCGGCCATGTTTCAAAAGTTTTGCCGGCGCCTGAAATTGCCTGATATGTTGTTACAAGAGCATGGTCGATAGGATATTTCATATTTACAACTGCCATTGCTGGCAGATAAGACTGTAATGAGCAGTTGGATTTAACAGCAATAAAGCCTCTCTTTGTACCCAGTCTCTCACGCTGAGCGGGAATAATTTCAATATGCTGCGGATTAATTTCAGGAATAATCATAGGTACATCAGGAGTATGACGGTGAGCTGAATTATTGGAAACGACCGGACATTCAGCCTTTGCGTATCTTTCCTCAAGAGCTTTGATTTCATCCTTTTTCATATCAACAGCGCAGAATACGAAATCAACTTTTTTGGCAATTTCTTCAACATCGCCGGCAGCGTCCATAACTGTCATCTCTGCCACTGATGTTGGAATTGCTTCATCCATTGCCCATTTTGCGCCTACCGCGTCCTTGTATTTTTTGCCTGCGCTTCTTGGAGAAGCGGCTAAAGCTTCTATTGTATACCATGGATGGTCATGGAGAAGCGTTATAAAGCGCTGTCCGACCATACCTGTAGCTCCTATAATACCTATTTTGTAATTGTTTTTCATTTTTAAACTCCTTCTTTTTGTTAAAAAAATAAACAGTAGTCAGAAACTACTGCCATATTTGCATAACCAAAACAGCGATAGCTCCCCACCTTACGATGACAGTCATACCGCTCTTAACGGTATACCCAGCAAAGATATGTGCAATCATATCAGAACTTCGGCGTCTCATCCTTTCGGCGTACTTCATTGGTAACTGCATACCTCCACACGTTTACTTTTATAAAAACGCACCTCTATCTTCCTTATTTATTAATATTATACTACCACTATTGATATTATGTGTCAATAGTTAAAATATTATTTTTTTGTTACATTGTTTATTTAAATCTCGCGAATTCCTGTGCCCAGTAAATTCCGTAGCTTCCGCCCTTGACCACACTAACACCTAAATATTTAAAATCTGGATTTAATATATTTTTACGGTGTCCTTCAGAATTCATCCATGATTCAACAACAGCTTCGGGTGAATACTGTCCCGCAGCGATATTTTCACCGGCTGCCCAGTAGGATATACCTGCTTTTTTCATTCTATCAAAGGGTGTTTCTCCGTCAGGATTATCATGAGAGAAAAAATTTCGGTTTATCATATCCTTGCAGTGAGCCTCAGCAAGTTCAGCGAGAGAATTATCCCATTGAAGCGGCGGAAGATTGTTTTTACTGCGTTCATTATTAGTAATAATAAGTACTTGATTTGCCCATTTTTCAAAACTGCTTTCCTGAGCGGTAATTGTAATGGTTTTCGAAACACCGTCCCAGTCTACTTCAGCGCCTGCGGCTTCGGAAACAGCGCGCAGAGGTACAAGAGTAAAATTATTATAAATGATTGGAGGTGTATTAAGTTCAATAATATCAGTATTTACGTACATTAAAGGATTGTCAATAAAAAGGGTAATCACTGTTCCCTCTTTCTGAGCGGTAACACGTCTTTCATCTTCAAACCACTGTACCGTCATATCAAGTTTTTCAAAAATTTCCCGGAATGGTATAAGAGTTGAGTCATTTTGTATAATAGGCTCTTGTTTAAATGACA
>CAJUFV010000166.1 GCA_910585795.1 uncultured Clostridia bacterium
AACGATAAAAATTTGACGATTATTTATCTGAGTTGACAGGAGGATTTATTATGGCTGAAATTAATGTAAATGAGATGATAGACGGCTATGTGGCAAAGGCTCAGAAGGCTCTTGAAGAGTTTAATGCTTTTGACCAGGAAAAAATTGACGCTATCGTTAAAGCGATGACTCTTGCGGGTCTTGACAAGCATATGGAGCTTGCGAAGATGGCCGTTGAGGAAACAGGCAGAGGTGTTTATGAGGATAAAATAACAAAAAACATGTTCGCTACAGAGTATGTATATCATTCGATAAAGAACGAAAAGACGGTAGGCGTTATAGCGGAAAATGACCTTGAGGATTATGAAATAATAGCGGAGCCTGTAGGTGTTGTCTGTGGTGTTACTCCTGTAACTAATCCAACGTCAACTACACTGTTTAAAGCACTTATATGTATTAAATCGAGAAATCCGGTAATATTCGGTTTTCATCCGGCTGCGCAGGAATGTAGTGTTGCCGCTGCGAGAATTGTACGTGACGCGGCTATAGCAGCGGGTGCTCCTGAAAATTGTATTCAGTGGATTGAGTATCCGTCAATTGATGCCACAAACGCGCTTATGAATCATCCCGGAGTTGCTACTGTGCTTGCAACAGGAGGAAGCGGAATGGTAAAAGCGGCTTATTCTACCGGTAAACCTGCTCTTGGCGTGGGACCTGGTAATGTTCCGTGCTATATTCATAAAAGCGCTGATTTAGAGCAGGCTGTAAATGACCTCATTCTGTCAAAGACCTTTGATAACGGTATGATTTGCGCATCAGAGCAGGCGGCAATTGTTGATAAAGAAATAGCATCTGAATTTGAAAAATTGATGAAAAAATATGGCTGTTATTTTGTAAAGGGCAACGAGATTAAGAAGCTGAGTGATTATTGCATAAACAGTGAAAAGGGCGCTGTAAATCCTGATATAGTGGGTAAGAGCGCTTCGTGGATTGCGGAAAATGCTGGAATAAAAGCTCCTGAGGGAACAAAAATTCTTCTTGCAAAGCTTGACGGTGTGGGACCTGAATATCCGCTTTCAAGAGAAAAACTTAGTCCGGTTCTTGCGTATTTTGTTGTTGACAGTACTGAAGCGGGTATTGACAGAGCTGAAGAGATGGTTATGTTCCATGGTATGGGACACAGTGCTGTCATTCACGCAAAGGATGAAAAGGTTATAGCAAAATTTTCTGATACAATGAAAGCAAGCCGTCTTATTGTGAATTCTCCGTCATCACACGGGGCGATAGGTGATATATATAATACCAATATGCCGTCTCTTACACTGGGATGCGGAAGCTACGGCGGAAATAGTATAAGCGGTAATGTTACAACTATTAATCTTATAAATCAGAAGCGAGTGGCAAACAGGAGAGTAAATATGCAGTGGTTTAAAGTTCCGGATAAGATTTATTTTGAAAAGGATTCAATTCAGTATCTTGAGAAAATGCCTGATATTTCAAGAGCATTTATTGTAACTGACCCTGGCATGGTATCTCTAGGATATGTGGATAAAATACTATATTATCTGCGAAAGAGAACAGAGCATGTACATTGTGAAATTTTCTCGGATGTAGAGCCTGATCCGTCAATTGAAACCGTACAGCGCGGCGCGGCTATGATGAACGAATTTAAGCCTGATGTAATAATAGCGCTTGGCGGAGGAAGTGCTATGGACGCCGCAAAAGGTATGTGGCTGTTCTACGAGCATCCTGATATAGATTTTAATTCGCTTAGACTTCGTTTCCTTGATATAAGAAAGCGTGCATTTAAGTTCCCCAAAATGCGTAATAAGGCACAGCTTGTTGCGATTCCTACAACATCGGGTACTGGCAGTGAAGTTACAAGCTTTGCGGTTATATCAGATAAAAAGAATAATATGAAGTATCCTCTTGCGGATTATGAGCTTACACCAAATGTGGCTATTATAGACCCGCAGTTTGTAATGACACTTCCTAAATCGGCAACAGCTGATACTGGTCTGGATGTTCTTACTCACGCTATTGAGGCATATGTATCAGTTATGGCGTCTGATTATACAGATGGTCTCGCAATGAAGGCTATTCAGCTTGTATTCAAGTATCTGCCCAGAGCGTATAAAAATGGCGCGGATGACGCTGAAGCAAGAGAAAAGATGCATAATGCAAGCTGTATGGCGGGTATGGCGTTTACCAATGCCTTCCTTGGATTAAACCATTCAATAGCTCATAAAATAGGCGGAGAATACCATGTGCCTCATGGTCGCGCAAATGCGGTACTGCTTCCTCATGTGATAAGATATAATGCGAAGACACCTTCAAAGTTTGTGTCTTTCCCAAAATACAAGAAATTTATTGCTGATGAGAAATATGCTGAGATTGCGGCGTTCCTTGGACTTCCTGCAAAGACGACAGAGGAAGGTGTGGAAAGTCTTATAAACGCAGTTATCGGTCTTATGAAAGAAGTTAATGAGCCGCTTTCATTCTCAGAATGCGGTATTGACGAGGAAACATATATGAAGAATATTTCTGACCTTGCGAATAAGGCATTTGAAGACCAGTGTACTACTGCGAATCCAAAGCTACCGCTTGTAACAGAAATTGAAGATATTATTAAGAACGCGTATAAAAACTAATATGAAGATAAAAGCGGATGCTGAATAGTATCCGCTTTTTGTAATATGTAACATT
>CAJUFV010000167.1 GCA_910585795.1 uncultured Clostridia bacterium
ATCAGTAATAGTTTTCTGTTTCCATGTATGTTCCGAATCAAATATTGTATACGGTTTTGAATTATCTATTTTCTCACCATACGTTGTTATAACATCAGCAATTGCACTTGAATCCTTCTTTGAATACAAACGATGTACCTGCTTAAATCCAGGAGTTGTAATTTTAGTAACATTTTCACTTATCTTTATCTTAGGAATAATATTTCCATCATCATCCTCCACTGCTGACAGCTTATACACTCCGCCGAACACAGGCTCAGACCTTGATGTTATAAGTCTTTCTCCAACTCCAAATAAATCAATTCTCGCCCCCTGAAGCAGCATATCTCTTATTATATATTCATCAAGAGAATTGGACGCTACTATTTTGCAGTCACTGTAACCCGCTTCATCAAGCATATACCTGCATTTCTTTGACAGGTATGTTATATCTCCGGAATCAATCCTTATTCCTACAGGTCTGGCTCCGCGCGGTTTTAGCACCTCATCAAACACCTTAATGGCATTCGGCATACCTGATTTAAGAACATTATATGTGTCTACCAATAATGTACAGCTTGTAGGATAAGTTTCAGCGTATGACTTAAAGGCTTCATATTCACTGTCAAAAAGCTGTACCCAGCTGTGAGCCATTGTTCCAAGAGCCTTCACACCGAACAGCTCATCCGACATTGTGCATGCCGTTCCGCTGACACCGCCTATATATGCCGCCCTTGCGCCCATCAAAGCTCCGGTATATCCCTGGGCGCGCCTTGAACCAAATTCCATGACAGCTCTTCCCTGCGCGGCACGAACTATCCGATTTGCCTTTGTTGCAATAAGACTTTGATGATTTACAGTAAGTAAAATCATTGTTTCTATAAACTGCGCCTGAATCACTGGTCCTCTGACCGTCACAATCGGCTCACCCGGAAACACGGGCGTCCCTTCAGGAACTGCCCATATATCACATTCAAACTTAAAATTTCTCAGATAATTAAGAAACTCTTTGCTGAAAAGTCCCTTACTGTGAAGAAATTGTATATCCTCCTCTGTAAAATTAATTTCCTCTATATATTCAACCAACTGCTCAATACCCGCCATAACAGCAAATCCTCCATTATCGGGTATCCGCCTGAAAAACATATCAAAATATGCTATTTTATCCTTGTAGCCTTCCTTGAAAAATCCGTTCATCATCGTGAATTCATAAAAGTCCGCAAGCATTGTGAGATTTCTTTCACTCTTCATATATTATACCTCATTCCATTTTTATACGCACTGCCGCACGTACTCCATATATATTATCTACATTTGTATGAAGAATAAATCCGTCTCCGTTCATGTATCTCTGCATACGATCATTATATCCATATGGGCACAAAACCCAGTATGCCCTGCTGGCGCTCATATCCTTCATCATACCAAGCGTGGGGATATATATAATATCATCAACATAATATTTATACGCAGTTTCCGAAAGGTCATTGACCTCATTACGCGTGGCGCTCCAATAATGTGTGTGGTCTCCGCTCACGGCAAGCCCTCTGTCATTATAAGTCAGCATAACTTCATTGCGCTGAGGCGCAATTTTAGCAAGGTCCTCCATTGTGAATTCATTTATAAAATCACTGTTAAGCCATGTGCGTAAATCGCTTGTCTCCCACATATTATTCTCGTCATCAAACACACGCTCTGTCACACAGTCCTCTGTCACTAGCTCAACACTCCCGTCCGCATACCTGCACATAATTTCCCATTTTACAGGCTTTCCGTTATATACTCCAAATTCTACCGTTTCCTTCGGAGATTCAATTTGAAGTCCTATAACAAGCATTATTAATGCAGAAACAGATACTACACGATTTCTCCGGTGCATATTTACTATTCCAATTATTATTCCTGCAAAAAGTACATCCATACAATTTGCGAATAAAAACATATGCTTCATTATATCCGCTTCACCGTTGCCCAAAATCGGCAGGCACATATTTATCAATAATCCCACTAAAAGCACATACATTGCCATAATCAGATAAAACTGCTTGCCTGGGGTTTGTTTTTTACTGCGTACCAGATAAATATGTACAATAACAACATAAATCGTCATTAGTATAGCCATTGCAAATACTATATACGGATTATACAGAAGCTTCATCGCCACACGAAGATTACTCCATGCGCTGTAACGATTTGAATATGACATCAGTACCGTTTCGGAAGTACCGGAATTAAGCGGCCGAAGGCTTGATGAATTCTCAACAGAAAACGCTATTTTTTTTACAAAACGTATCGGATGTCTCAAATAGAAAAAGGCCACCTTCATTTTTGAAACCTTATCATAAAAATCCTGCTGAAATTCAGGTGTTGTTATATCTATCTTATATTCTCCCTCATCCATATACGCGTGAGTATTCACGAGTGGAAGATATTTTTCATCTATACCTAATTGCTTTAAATCCTTTTCCGGAGTTTCACTTTCCTTGACAGCTCCAAAAAATACTGACTGGTAGGTAGTGTCATTATGCATCCAATCCGGAATACTCGCATACAGCTTCCCAATGCATACAGCAGCGCAGATAACACATATGCCTATACCTATTCTGTATCTTCTGTCCTGTCTCAAAAATACAAACGATAAAGCCATAAGTGACACTATTACTGAATATGGCACATTTGCCAGCTTTGCTCCCGCAAAGAAATACAAAGACACAAAAAATGACGCAATTTTCGGAATTGTCGGACGTTTATAAATAAGCAGTCCCAAGGCTATAAGCAGCATAAGCGCCACATATTGCAGCGGTTCTCCGTAAAATGAATTAAAATACAATAAATATCCGGTGTCACAAAACATAAATATAAACAGACAAAATACAGCAATCCTCAGCTTCAGCGCCTCATCAGCAAAAAATGTAAATATCCCCCATGCCGCCATTGACAGCATTAGAATATATATAAATGCTAAATATGCTATGTTATACTCTGTCTCATCCTTCACTAATATTGTATTCACTATAAAGTTCATTACTTTGGAAGCCTTTATAATAATAAAATGAGGAGATGAATATATCTCTTCCTCTTCATTTGTTTCACAGATATATGATATTTTCTCCCAAAAGCTGTCACCCTCTATCTTCATTTTATAATCCTGTTTAAATAAATAATAATAATCAGTTTCATCAGCATATTCAAGATTATTTACAAGCAATACGCGCCTAAAATCACCATTGTCCGAAAGCCCAATATTATCACCTAAATATAAAACAGAAAAAGAAAGCACAAAAACTATTATTGCGCCTATAAGAGGAAATGTTCTTTTGTTATTCTTTAACGCAGTCATATTTATCTCCTACTGTCAGCATTTATAGTAAAAGAGGCGGAAAAAACTTTCCGCCTATAAAAACTATTTAAAATGAATGGCTATTCTTTCTGCTGTAGCCTCCTGAACGCTTTGAATCATTATTACGGCGAAGTGTCTGCATTTTTTCATCACTGTCCTGCTTGAATTTTGACAGCTTATCCTCAAATGAAAGACTTTCAGAAACGCCCGCGCCCCAATCTATATCAGCGGGACGTACCGGCCCCTTATTCTCTGTTCTTACTCCAGTCCTTTTTTCTCTTTTTTCCTCGCTTGCCTGTTTTATTGAAAGACTTATTTTTCCCTGTTCGTCAATCTTTATAACCTTTACCTTTACAGCGTCGCCTTTTTTTACACAATCATTAATATCCTTTACATATCTTGAAGAAATCTCTGAAATATGCACAAGGCCGGACTGATTATCACCAATATCCACAAACGCTCCAAACGGCATTACGCTTACTACCTTACCCTCTAATATACTCCCAACTGAAACCATAACTGTCTTGATTTTCCTCTCTCACTGTGTTTATATTTATTCCTCAACTGACACGTCAACAAAGATTTTTGCGTTACTTTTTATAAGACCCAGCTTCTCGCTCGCAATCTTCTCTATGTACTCGTCAGAATTAACTTTTCCCTTTAATTCAATAATCTCCTGCTGACGTTCCTTTTCATATTCAATCTGCTCTGTTAAACGGGCTATTTCTTTTTTACCATCCATTATCTGCGGAATCTGCATAAGCCCCTTAAACAGCATTGAGCCGATAAGTATCGCAAATACCCAGATTTTTATTCCTATTTTATGCAACTTTACAAAATCAATTATTTTGTCCTTGTATTCGTTCATTATCCATACCTATGTCCTTTCGCA
>CAJUFV010000168.1 GCA_910585795.1 uncultured Clostridia bacterium
ACTATAATAGCAAAATTCGATGTATTGGATAACAGTATTGAAGAATTCAAAAAACACGCTGTCAATGTTGTTCGTGATACGCGCAAGGAGAAAGGTAATCTTTCATATAAAATTTATCAGGACAGACAGTATCCAGCTAAATTTACTTTTATTGAGGAATGGCTGAATGACGCAGCTATTGAACAGCATAATAACACAAAGCATTTTTTAAAATTTATTGATGATATAGCTCCGCTGACCCGCGGCGGCGTACAGATTGAACAGATTATACGTATTCCGTCTGTATTCTGCTGAATATCACATCAAAACAATTAAAGGAGACGGTTCAATTTGCAAAGCGCAGAAGAATGTTACAAAAAACTTACTGACAAAAACTTTGACAAAAGTATTGCCAGCGCGAAAATCCAACAGGAATATATAAAAAAATATACCGCGCGCTACCACGGATACTACGTGCATACACTATATATTCCCAAAATGTTTACCGAGGAAATGTCTGAATTTTTCAGCAGGTCCGCAAATATTATGTACGGTATTCTGGAAAAGGTTATCCGTGAGTATAAAACAAATGCCGAATATCGTAAATTGTTCGGTTTTGAAGAAAAACTTGAAAAGCTAATTCTCCGGCCTAATCATTACAATTGTGAGCTTCCCATCGCGAGAATTGATATATTCTTTAACGAGGATGATTTTACATTTAAATTCTGCGAATTCAACGCGGACGGTTCAAGCGCTATGAATGAGGATAAGGAGCTTAATCAGGCAATAAAGCTTACAAGCACCTATAATGAATTTATAAAAAAATATAATGTACGGACATTTGAATTGTTCAATTCATGGGTTAACGCCTTCATGGACATTTACAGCACATATGACAAAGCGGTTAAAAATCCATACGTGGCTATTATAGATTTTTTCAACGGAGATATAAGCCGCGAATTTACTGCTTTTAAAACCGCTTTTGAAAATAACGGCATAGAATGTGAAATCTGTGAAATAACAGATTTAAAATATGAAAACGGCAGACTTATTTCTCCAAGCGGCCGTCATATAAACGCCATATATCGCCGGGCTGTCACATGTGATATTATGCGTAATTACGACAAGGTTCAGTCGTTTATACAGGCAGTGGAAAATAATGACGTATGTCTTATCGGAGATTTCAAAACACAGGTCATTCATAATAAAATTGTATTCAAAATACTGCACCATCAAATGACAGCTTCTTTTCTTACACCTGACGAAATACAATTCATTAAGGAACATATCCCATACACAGTTTCTCTTACAAAGGAGCAGGTTATAAAACACAACGTTTTAAATACAAAAAACAAATGGGTAATAAAGCCTGAGGACTCCTACGCGTCCAAAGGAGTCTATGCCGGCATTGAGGGTATGACCGATAAGGCATGGCAAAAAGCAGTTACAGAAAATATAGACAACCATTATCTGCTTCAGGAATACTGCGAACCGTTTTCATCCTGGAATATTGATATCACTCATGATGAAAATGCTCAATACAAAAAATATAGTAACATTACGGGTATATATGTTTATAACGGTAAAATGGCAGGACTCTATTCAAGAATTGCCAAAAACAGTATTATTTCAACCCAATACAGTGAAATGTCACTGCCTACCGTTATCGTAAGCGAAAAATAAACAAAGGCTTTCTATGTCATAAAAAGACGTAGAAGGCTTTTATTATAAAAAAACAAAAAAACACTTGACTCTCCTGTAGGGTCATGTATTATAATACAAATTGTTCATGAACAATATTACAAATCAGGAGGAAATATCAATGCTTACTATCGGTCAATTTTCTAAAATATGTATGGTGACAATCAAAACGCTGCGTCATTATGACAAAATAGGCCTTATACACCCTTCTTCAGTAAATACGGAAAACGGTTACCGTTTTTACAGTGAAGAGCAGATACCGAAAATGCTGCTTATAAAAAAGCTGAAATACTACGGTTTTTCACTGACTGATATTAATGATATACTTTCTGATGAAAGTATACTTTTGACAAATCTGAAAAAACAAAAAAATGTGCTGCGCAATTCAATTGATGATACCAATATGATAATACATGATATTGAGCAGCATATTCAAGCATTAGAAAGGACTGGTGACATTATGAGTTATCAAAACAATTATAACATTAAATTAACAGAAACAGACAACATACCTGTAATATCCACGCGTCAAAATATGAGTATTGATGATTTCGGCAAATACTACGGTATGCTTTATAAGCGTGTCGCTGACGAAAATATCATTCTCACCGGTAAATGCATGGCTTTTTATCATGATAAAGAATTTAATCCGGATAATAGTGATATTGAGCTTGCTCTCAGTGTCCAGGACATCAAACAGGCAGACAAAACTATTCCTGGCACTCTATGTGCATCAACAACACATTTTGGCTCATACTCAAAGCTTTCCGAAGCATACGGAGCAATAACACGCTGGATAAGCGAAAACAACTGCGAAATAACAGCTCCGCCGTATGAAATATATGTTACTTCTCATTTTGACAAAATTCCGGTTGAGCAATGGGAAACACAAATATTTTTTCCCGTAAAAAACGCATAGTGTTTTAACTTAACAAAAAAATACCATACTGTTTATAACGGTATGGTATTTTTTTGTTAACATCACTGTACAATCGCAATTCTGCTATCCGCGTCCCAATCCACATCAAATCCCATTTCTTCCGAAAGAAAACGCAGCGGCACCATTGTTTTACCATTGATAAGTCTGGCCGGAATATCCATCGTTGCAGGTTCGTTATTCACTTCTGCGTTAATATCATCTATTGCGAAGATTACCGCTGTATTGTCAAGCATTGCTGTCGCAGTCTGTGTTTCTCCGTTCCATTCCACATCCGCGCCCATCTGCTCAAGCAGGAATCTCATCGGCACAAGTGTACTTCCATCTTCTATTATTGGCGGCGTTTCAAAACCGAGAATGTTACCGTTAAATTTTACATAAACAGGATTTGATGTTAATTTCTCACGCAGCTGTGAGAATATTTCTTCCTTGTTGCAGGTATAAAATTTTCTATAATCTTCTATTAAAATTTCATCTCCTACTTCTGATATGTTTTGAATAACATCCATTTCTTTATTTATAGTGAAATAATCCCAGTATACACCATCACACGAACATTCTAACACTTTTGTGTTTTCATTTTTATTTGTACCATCAACTCTACAAACAAATGGTCCAATCTTATATTGATAAATTTTATCAGAATTTTCATATATTATCTGATTTAATTCCTCATTTGAATAAAGATAATTATTTATGAGCAATTTATCATCCACCTTATTCATACAAAGAAAATCACCATTAGACTTGTCAATATCTATTTTTGTCCATTCGATACAGTCAGTGCTGTAATAAACTGCAT
>CAJUFV010000169.1 GCA_910585795.1 uncultured Clostridia bacterium
ATGTAACAAATTTTAACAATGGGAGTTTAACCGTTCCGAATATTACAGTTAGTATAAATATGGGCGGACAAGCTTCAAAAAGGAGTAGAAGAGCTATATGCATTGATGGAATTAATTTTAATTCTTTTGACAGCGCTGTTAATTACTTGATGGGAGATGGTATGACATCCAAAGAAGCGTTAAGCTATCTGTCAAGGAAGGAGATGTATTAATATATGGCGGCAAGAACGACAAATAAATTATTTCACAACAATGAAGCGTGGCAAACAGAAGAATTGCCGGGAGAATTAAAAGGGATTCATAATACCTGTAGAGAAGCTGCAGGTATACATTCTCTGAATACAAGAGGATATTCAAGACTTCATCGTGATATTGTTAAAGCAATGTATAATATTTGCGGACAAGAAGGAGAAATAGAAAACTTTTTGTACGGTGACTTTGCCGTACAAAAAGTTTCATCTAATCTATATGCAGCAGAGATGAAACTTGCAGATGGAACTAATAATATTTGTATATATAATACTAATGGTGATATTAAGGCTGCTCATATAACAGCTACAGGAAGATATCAGCAATTTGATCCGATAAGTGAGTCTGATGACACGGATATAACTGTTATTTGTCTTTGTTTGATTGCAGCGTGTGCTGATATTGATGATAATGTTAAAGCAATAGTGGATACTATGATAGCGACATTTGAAACATTATCGCAAAAAGAGCCGATGTTTTATATATGCGATGCAGTGTATCAGCATGTCAATTATGGCGGAGATTTACCTGTTAATATTCCTACTGATGGAAATATAGATTTACTTAAAAAGAGAGAAGTAGGCAGCGGAGCATATAATGGTACCGTAATATATGGAAAAAGTAATATTTTATCAGGAGTAACAGGTAGGACAGATACAAGTACATCAAAATGCAATATTACAATGAAGGAGGCAAAGAAGGAATTTGCTGAATATGCAAAGACAAAGACTTGGACGGAAAATGAGCAGAAATTGATACCTCATTTTTCAGATGATTTTCCTATACCTCCTGAAGCATTAAGGATTGCGCGTAGATTTGTTAATACTTCCGATGATACGCGTCCAATGCGTAATTTTATGTGGCGTGGTATTACATCTTATGGTAAATCAACAGGAATTGAGGCAATGGCGGCAATGCTTAATACTCCATTATTACGAATGACGTGTCATACAAATATGGAGACACAGCAATTTTTATCGGATTTTGTTCCTGACACTACAAATCCAGTTTCAACATCAAAGTTACCTGATTTTGAAACTATTCAAAATGACCCGGAGGGTGCCTATTATGAACTTACCGGTATTGAGGATGAAGAAGCCACGCAGGATATGTGCTTACAAGCATATGGTGAAGCAGTTCAATCCCAGAACTCATCAGCTCCACGGTTTAAACACGTTGAGAGCAATTTTGTAAAAGCTCTTACAAGAGGTTATATTGTTGAGGTGCAGGAGTGTTCCAGAATTAAGGACAGCGGTATTCTTGTTGGACTTAATGAATATGACCGTCCGAATGCTGTTATTCCTCTGATAGATGGAAGTTATTCTGTTAGAAATAAAGATGCAATGGTCGTGTATACTGATAATGTAGGATATTCTTCTTGCCGGCCTTTGGACCCGTCAGTGATACGCCGTATGGCTTTTGTAATTGATAGCTATGATATGCCAAAAGAACAGGTAATAGCACGTATTAAATATAATACAAAGTACGCAGATGATAGTAACATTGAAACGTGTTATGATATATGGAAGGATTTAAAAGAATTTGCACAGGAAAATGATATTACAGAAGGTTCAATAAGTGTTACTGAGCTTGAAATGCTTGTGCAGTCCATAAAATATGACGGATTAGACAATTTAAAAGATAATGTGCGTGAGTGTATTATTTCTAAAGCTACATCAGATATTGAGGAGCAAGGGGAGCTGTTGACAGCCTATGAAACAAATTTAGGGAAATATTTTGCATAAAGGGTAGACAATAAGGTCTACCCTTAATTTGTAAATACTGGGTAATAATATAAAAACGAATGAATGGAGGAACTCTTATGATAAGTGAGTCAATATATATTACGGATGATAGAGAAGATGATAAGGAATTAAATGAGAAAAAACGACTTAGTTCAGAATTTCTTTTAAGTGTCGGTTTTGATGAACAAAAGTATAGTACGGAATCAGAAAAGAAGAACATATTAAATTTGACGTGGTTAATTTTTGATAAGTATGGAAATATCAAAGGACTAAAGACATGCGGTTGTGGTTTGATTGAACGTAATGGAGTCAAATGTGATTTTAGAGATGTTGAAGGAGATAATGAAAATGACCCTGATATTATGATAAATTGGCTAAGGAAAAATAACTTATATGGACATAGATTATGTAGTTTTTTTAATAGACATATCGAATTTTATAGAATGAATTTCCTAGGCAAGTTAGAATGGCTTGAATGGGAAGTAAGTAACGGAGAATTAATTAATACTACTTGGTGAGCAAAAAAATAAGTTTAAGTGGAATTTGGGAAATAGTTCAATAGGCACATTTTAAAGCTTCAATATAAAGGAGGAATAAGGTTGAAACAAAAATCAAATAAAGAAAAATATAATACAGAATAAAAAGGTATGGCAAACAGACCATCGTTAA
>CAJUFV010000170.1 GCA_910585795.1 uncultured Clostridia bacterium
CCTGTTTTCAGAGCTTACTTTTGGTATCAATATGTATGTTTCAGGATTTTTTGTTTCTCTGAACAAAGTCGGCGTATCGGCCAGCTTTTGTCTGTCGGGCGCGCCGTTTAGCCTGTCCTGTCTGCACGCTTCAACTCTTTTCACAACCTCGGGCATTTTTAAAAGCTCATTCGGCGGACAATTTACAAGCCACACGCAATATCTTTTTTTATTATTTATATATTCTTCCGCGCCGACTAAGCGTTTTATATACTTTTCGGCTAACGGCTCTTTTTTTATAAATTCTTCATATTCGTCCGCCTCAATAATCAAGTTTCCGCCGTCCGCAGGACGGTTTCCAGTTGTCATTTCAGGCACATCGCATAAAGGCTTTTTTCGGCTTTCCACAAAAATATTTGGAGCGTCAATCAAATATGGACTGATATTTTTTGTAATCTGCATACGGTCATTGTCATACAGCTGTTTTTCAGCCTTTCCGCTTTGCGAAAATCCCACAATAACGCAGTGCACCGCCGCTTTTTCGCTCGCCTCACTGCTCCATTTAAAGGTACGATGTGCAAAATCAATTTGTATGTTAAACCTGTCGTATAACGGCTTCCACACTCCTGCAACTTGTTCGCCCTGCGTAATTGAATTTGTTGATACGAACGCAGTATGTATATTTGTATTTTGCATAAGCTCCGACGCTTTAAAGTACCAGCCGGCGACGTAATCAATTTTACCGGCCGTCTTGTACGGCCTGCCTTTTTCGTCAACATAGATTGACAGCATATCCGCTTTCTGTTCCTTGCTCTGCAAGGAGTAGCCCACAAACGGCGGATTACCCATAATGTAATTCAATTCATGCTTCGGTATAACCTCATTCCAGTCAAGCCTTAAAGCGTTTCCCTCGGCAATATTGGCGTAGCTTTTCAGCGGTAGAAAGTCCAAATTGGTATGTACAATATTTTCCGTCTCTTTCATCATCTGGCTTTCTGCTATCCATAACGCTGTTTTCGCTACCGTCACCGCAAAATCGTTTATTTCTATGCCGTAAAACTGGCCGATTGATACCTTGATTATTTCATCGTCAAGCGTTATCTGATTTGTTTTTGCTCTTAATACATCATTCTCCAATCTGCGCAGTGAAATATATGTTTCGGTCAGGAAGTTTCCGCTTCCGCATGCCGGGTCAAGAAATTTTAATTTTGATATTTTGTCGGTAAACGCTTCAAGACGGTTACTGCGTGTTTTCAGCGCTTGTATTTCCAGTATTTCCGCAAGCTCGGATTTTAGGTCGTTCAGAAATAACGGGTCAATAACCTTGTGTATGTTTTCAATGCTGGTGTAGTGCATTCCGCCCGCACGTCTTGTTTCGGGGTTCAGCGTGCTTTCAAATACAGCGCCGAATATCGTCGGTGATATTCCGCTCCAGTCGAAGTCCTCGCTCGCCTTGCGTAAAAGCAAGTCCTTTAATTCCTCCGTAAACGGCGGTATCTCTATTTCCTCGTCGGCGAATAGTCCGCCGTTCACATACGGAAATTCGGCTAAAATCGGATTGTCCAACGCTAAATATTTATCCCTCTTTTCTTCGGGAGTGTCAAGTATTTTAAATAGCTTTATTAACGCTTCACGAATACCGTTTACAGGAATATCTTTTAAATAGTCGTGGAATAACATATGCTTTCCGAAAATATCTGCGTCCTCGGCGTACAGACAAAATACCAGTCGGACACAAAGAGCATTTAGACTTTTCAGTGAGTTTTCGTCAGGCGATATGTACTGCGCAAGCAGTTTGTCATACAGTATACCGACAATGCTTCCTGCCTGTATGGATATTTCCATTTCCTGCTTTAAAAGCTCGCTTTCAGTATCAACAAGGAATTTCAGGCGGTAATATTCCTTAGGTAAATTTTCTAAAAGTACGCAGTCAGGCTCGCCCGTCGGGTTCTCCATATCGTAGATTAAAAATTCGCTGAAATTGGATGCCACAATAAAACGGGGGTGCTTTGAAAGCGGTAATTCTGTTACATACCTTTTCGCTTGCTGAAATGGCGTTAAAAATGTCCCGTCCGATTGCTTAATCGCTTTCCGCAGGTCCTTGTTCTTGCTTTTCTGCTCAATTAAAACGTGAGTCGCGGGGATATAGCCGTCAATAAAACTGGTGTGGTCAAGCATAACCTTGTCCTCGAATGAAATAAAATGCTC
>CAJUFV010000171.1 GCA_910585795.1 uncultured Clostridia bacterium
AAAAAACGTAAAGTTTATTATAATCCGATTATGTCAATATAATTATGCGGCTGTATGCGATAGTATAGATATAAGACCTTGATATATAACAATTAATTGATTTTGTCAATAAATTTCACATCTTTTCTGTAATTGAAAATTATTTTGTTTAGTACGGCCACAAACTGACTAGCGGAGCTATCTTATTTTTTCTTAACAAAATTTAAAAAAATGGTTGAAAACGGAAAATTGAACATCAAAAAAAGCTGACGCTTTTAAACACACGTCAGCTTTTTCATAATCAAATATGTATAATTAATTATTAATCAGCTTGTCATCCTCGCTGTTCCAGCTATATAGCTTACGGATATCTTCACCAACCTGCTCTAGCTGATGCTCTCCGGCAATCTTTCTCATAGCCTTGAAATGAACCTGACGTCCTGCCGGTGACATGTCAAGAAGGAATTCCTTAGCGAAGGAACCGTCCTGAATATCCTTCAATACCTTCTTCATAGCCTTCTTTGTCTCGTCAGTGATAATTTTCGGGCCTGTGATATAATCACCATATTCAGCAGTATTTGAAATTGAATATCTCATGCCCTTGAAGCCGCTCTGATAAATAAGGTCAACAATAAGCTTCATTTCATGAATACACTCAAAGTAAGCATTTCTTGGGTCATAACCGGCTTCAACAAGAGTTTCAAAACCTGCCTGCATCAAAGCTGTAACGCCGCCGCAAAGCACCGCCTGCTCACCGAACAAGTCTGTTTCCGTCTCTGTCCTGAATGTTGTTTCAAGAACACCTGCTCTAGCGCCTCCAATACCCAACGCGTAAGCAAGCGCAATATCCTGAGCCTTGCCTGTAGCGTCCTGCTCAACAGCGATAAGACACGGAACACCCTTACCCTCTACATACTCACTGCGTACTGTGTGACCCGGACCCTTAGGTGCAATCATTGTAACGTCAACATCTGACGGCGGAACAATTGTTCCGAAATGAATGTTAAAGCCATGCGCAAACATAAGCATATTACCTGCTTCAAGATTAGGCTCAATTTCATTCTTATAAAGGTCGGCCTGATGCTCGTCATTAATAAGAATCATAATGATGTCAGCTTTTTTTGCTGCCTCCGCTGATGTATATACCTCAAGTCCCTGCTTTTCAGCCTTTGCCCATGACTTGCTGCCCTCATAAAGACCGATGATTACATTGCAGCCTGAATCCTTTAGGTTAAGAGCGTGAGCGTGTCCCTGACTTCCGTAGCCGATTATTGCTATTGTCTTGTCTTTAAGCAGTCCAAGATTACAGTCGCTCTCATAAAATACTTTTGCTTCTTTTGCCATTTTAAATTACCTCTTTCTATATTTTTATTATATAAATATAATATTGTACATTACCATTCATCATGCCGCCTTACAGCGGTATAATTTTTATTATTTATCCACCTTAAGTGTATTTGTACCGCGTTCAAGCGCTGTCATACCCGTACGTGAAATTTCCTCAATACCGTATGGCTCAACAAGGTCAAGAAACGCCCCAAGCTTTCTGTCATGTCCGGTAATTTCGACAGTCAGGGTATTAGCGGAAATATCTACTATATTCGCTCTGAATACTGATGTTATTTCTATAAGCTCGCTTCTCGTCTTTGATGTTACCTTTACCTTTACAAGCATAAGTCCGCGCTTTACAAGGTCACTGTCACGCAGTGTTTTTATCTTAATAACCTCAATAATTTTTGAAAGCTGCTTTGAAACCTGCTCAACTGTCTGAGCGTCGCCGTTCACCTCAATTGTAATACGAGAAACTGACGCGTCCTGCGTTGTTCCAACCGAAAGCGAATGAATATTAAATCCTCGTCTTGAAAACAGTCCGACAACTCTTGAAAGTACGCCCGGCTGATTTTCAACAAGAACTGATAAAGTATATCTCTCTGTCATTTTAGTTATCCTCCTTTTCCGGAAGAGCAGCCTCATTAAGCGCGTCGCCTGTAGGCTCAAACGGACTTACATTAACAATAAGCAAGTATGAGCCGTCAGCCGCCATCATAGCGTCTATAGCATTTCCAACTTCGCTGTTCTCGGTAACATACGCGCTTTCAAAGCCGTATGCCTTTGCGAGCAACGCGAAATCCGGAGTTCCCTCTATATCTACAGCCTGATAATTCGATTTATACAAAAGATACTGATGCTCATGCACCATACCGAGTCTGCCGTTTTTGAAAAGCACCATTTTAACAGGAATATCCCATTGAGCCATGGTACCCATTTCAGGTAAATCCATCTGAAAACTGCCATCGCCCATTACAGCTATAACAGGCTTTTTGCCCTCCGCCGCAACAGACGCGCCGATTGCAGCGGGAAGTCCGTAGCCCATAGTTCCGAACCCTCCGGACGTCAAGAGTGAACGCGGAGATGTAAAAGTAAAGTTATTCGCACACCATATCTGGTTCTGTCCTACCTCTGTTGACAGGTATACATCTGATTTAGTTTTATCAGACAATACATTAAGGAAATATCTTGGATTTACAAAACCGTTGTCGTCGCTGAACGGCTTATGCGTAAATCTTTCACGAACTCCCTCTACTTCCTCAATCCATGATTTATCAGCCCTGTATCCCGCAAGCAGCGGCAGAAGCTGTCTAAGCACATCCTTAATATCACCTACAACAGGAATATACGGCTGAGTATTTTTACCTATTTCAGCAGGGTCTATGTCAATATGTATAAGCTTATTCTTTTCCTCAAGTCCCTTGACATTAGCGACTGTTCTGTCGCCCAGTCTTGAACCCATTACTATCACAAGGTCAGCTCTGTTAAAAATCATATTGGCTCTTTTTACGCCGTGCGAGCCAATCATGCCGTAATATTTCGGACTGCTTGTCGGAAGGGTACCAATACCCATCATTGTTGATACAACAGGAATATCAGTTTCTTTCACAAAGCTCCGAAGCTCATTTGCTGCGTCTGAAATAACTATTCCTCCGCCCGCAAGTATTACAGGCTTTTTCGCGTCCTTTATAGCCTCGGCAACCTTTCTAAGCTGCGACTCGTTTGCCTTTCCGATAATCTTATATCCTCTCACACCGATTTCCTCTTCAGTGTCAGGATAGTCAAATTCCATTTTTAGAATATCCATCGGAAAGTCAATCAGCACAGGACCCGGACGGCCTGTATTGGCGATATGAAACGCCTCATTCACCACTCTCGGAATATCAAGTCCGTCTTTAATCAAATAGCTGTGCTTTGTAAAAGGAAGGGTCGCGCCTGTTATGTCAACCTCCTGAAAAGCGTCCTTTCCTATAAGCTTTGTTCCCACCTGTCCGGTGAGCGCGACCATAGGAACAGAATCCATATAAGCGGTCGCAATACCTGTGATAAGGTTTGTCGCGCCCGGACCTGATGTAGCGGTGCAAACGCCCGCCTGTTTTGTAACAATCGCATAGCCTGATGCCATATGAGCAGCCCCCTGCTCATTACGTGTTAAAATATGTTTTATTGAAGATGCTGACAATCTGTCTATAATAGGACAGTTAGCCGCGCCCGGATATCCAAATACAACTTTAACGCCGTTTTTCTCCAGTGTTTTAACAACCATTTCAGCACCGGTCATTCTCACAAAAAATTCCCCCTTTGAAGTTTAGTTTAATAAATATCGACACGGCTTCTATCCCGCGCCCAAACCATCTTTCTGATTTGTCTTGTGGAAAATCGAATGTTCCCAAATTCGAATGTCTTCGGAAACGATGGTGCTGCTGTAAGCGGAAGTGTTTTTACCGCTCATGATACAACTATAATATTGTACTATTCTATTTTATCAGTGAAAGACATAATTGTCAACTATTTTTCTACATTATTGTTATTGTTAGATACTTACCGAGGCTAATTAACGCGTATATTTGTACTTTTGCATGGTCAAAAGCATAAATAACCAGAAAATAATAGATAAATTCCTCCCTTTTCTGAACACAACCCGCCTCAACATTCAGCTCCTAGCTCACTTGAGAGAATATTAAAATCAGTCATTTTATTGAAGTACACACTCTGCTTTTTACACTATATCACTTAAATATAACAGTAAGAAATCCGCGCAAACGCTATCACTCTGATTGCCAACAACAAAATGTTACGTTCAAACCGCATTATTATTTTTTTGTATGCATATATTCTTGTACAATGCTCACGCGCAGTTCTGTTTTTACCGCGAAATTCTCATTCATAAGAACTGATATTTTTATCAGTCCTCTTTTTACCCAAAAAAGGAATTGACAAGAAATGATATTTTTGTATATTTTTTTATTGCGGCATACGTATAATTATGATATAATGAAAATAATGAGCGGTATCTGCCGCATACAACGAAAGGAGTAATAGTATGAAATATTCAAGCGAAGTAGAACACATGTGTCCTTTAACAAAAGGCGCATATCACGGCCCTGCTCCGATACCTCAGGAAGGTAAATGGACACAGGCAAAGGAAATAAAGGATATTTCCGGTCTGACGCACGGTATAGGCTGGTGCGCGCCTCAGCAGGGTACCTGCAAGCTCACACTTAATGTCAAGGAAGGTATTATTCAGGAGGCTCTTGTTGAAACAGTCGGCTGCTCAGGCATGACTCACAGCGCTGCTATGGCTTCTGAAATTCTTGTTGGAAAAACTATTCTTGAAGCTCTTAACACAGACCTTGTATGTGACGCTATCAACACGGCTATGAGAGAATTGTTCCTGCAGATTGTTTATGGACGTACACAGACTGCTTTTTCTGAGGACGGTCTTCCAATCGGCGCGGGTCTTGAAGACCTCGGAAAAGGTCTACGCAGTCAGGTAGGCACAACATACGCGACACTTGAAAAAGGTCCGAGATACCTTGAGCTGGCAGAGGGCTACATAACAAAAATCGCTGTTGATGATAACAATGAAATTATCGGTTACAAGTTTGTTCACCTTGGCAAGATGATGGAAATGATTGCCAAAGGCATGGACGCTAATGAGGCTCTTGAGAAGGCAAGCGGACAGTACGGCAGAGTTGATGACGCCGCAAAGCTGCTTGACCCAAGACACGAATAATCTGACAGGGAGGTAATATATAATGGCTTTATTTGAAAGTTATGAAAGAAGAATAGACCAAATTAATGCTGAGCTGAAAAAGCACGGTATTTCATCAATTGAAGAAGCTAAAAAGATTTGTGATGACGCAGGCGTTGACGCTTACGGAATCGCAAAGGAAATCCAGCCTATATGCTTTGAAAACGCAGGCTGGGCGTATACTGTAGGCGCGGCTATCGCAATCAAGGACGGTGTTAAGACAGCCGCTGAAGCCGCTGAAAAAATCGGTCTTGGCCTACAGTCATTCTGTATCCCCGGCTCTGTTGCGGATGACAGAAAGGTTGGTATAGGACACGGAAATTTAGGAGCTATGCTTCTAAGAGACGAAACAAAATGCTTCGCATTTCTTGCCGGTCACGAATCTTTCGCGGCGGCTGAGGGCGCTATCGGTCTCGCAAGAAGCGCTAACAAGGCTCGTAAGGAGGATTTGAGAGTTATCCTTAATGGTCTCGGAAAGGACGCCGCTCAGATTATTTCAAGAATCAACGGCTTTACATATGTACAGACTCAGTTTGACTACTACACCGGCGAGGTTAAGGTTGTTAAGGAAACAGCCTACTCAAACGGCGAAAGAGCAAAGGTTCGCTGTTACGGCGCCGACGATGTCCGCGAGGGCGTTGCTATAATGCATCTCGAAGGCGTAGATGTTTCTATAACAGGTAACTCAACAAATCCAACACGTTTCCAGCATCCTGTAGCAGGTACATACAAGAAGGAATGTATCGAACAGGGCAAGAAGTATTTCTCAGTCGCGTCAGGCGGCGGTACAGGACGTACACTTCACCCTGACAACATGGCGGCAGGTCCCGCTTCTTACGGTATGACAGATACAATGGGCAGAATGCACTCAGACGCTCAGTTCGCAGGTTCCTCATCAGTTCCGGCTCATGTCGAAATGATGGGACTTATCGGCGCCGGCAACAACCCGATGGTTGGTATGACTGTTGCTGTTGCTGTTGCTATTGAGGAAGCAATGAATAAATAAGAATCAGTAATAAAATTTAAAATCAGACGTATCCTTATGGTATGTCTGATTTTATTCAATAGTCAAAAAAGGGGGATATCTTTATGGAAGAAACAAAAAAATTACCTCAATATAATCTTATTGGGGCAATACTGTTCTCAATGGCGGTATTATTCGGCATTATCGGTGTTGTTTCAAGGCTGACACACGTCTTTTCCGTGCTTTACACAATACAGTCAGCAGTTTATATTGGAGGATGTATTGTGCTTGCGGTATCGCTATTCCAAAAGCGCGGCGATATACTTACTCTTATCGGATTCGCACTGCTTGCCGCGGCGTCATTACTGGCTCTTTGCTTTAACCTTAGATACGGAATTAGGAGTATACTTCCGGATTTACTGGATTTGATAGGATATATAGGCGCTCTTGTTATAGCGCTGGCATTCTTTACGGCATACATACCGCAATACCGCGGCAAAACACAAAAGCTCTGGTTTGTTCCGGCTATATGTATAGCGGGTCAGGTAATCATAAGATTTTTTATATGGATTACTATAATAATTATCGGAGGCAGATACCATGTCAGCTTCTGGCAGACAATGCTGAGCGCGGCGGCAATTTTGTTCGCGTGCATGTGGATAGTATATCCTGAAGGTATGCCTCATAAGCAATATACCTCCAATCCGGACAGCGCAAATTATAACTCGTCTGCCGGTATTGTTCCGGAGGACAGAGGTTATTTCGAGCTGGCCGCGCATGTTCTTCTTCTCCTCTTCACCTGCGGTATATGGTATTACATCTGGATTTACCGTATGACGGAATATCTGAACCGTGTTGAGGATGAACCGCCGCGCAATCCTGTAACAAAGCTTCTGCTTTGTATGTTTGTGCCGTTTTATCTTATTTACTGGGTATATAAAAGCGCCCAGAGAGTTGATAAGCTCGCAGCATCAAAGGGCGTATCCTCTGACCTATCCACATTATGTTTAATTCTTGCTATTTTCGTAGGTATTCTTCCTCCGATTCTGATACAGGATAAAATAAATTCGATTATACGGTCAGGCTCGGCTTCTGACACTCAGTCCCAGACCACAGACACTTCGCATACAGACGAGTATCAGCAGACATCAAACGTTGACATTCCAGAGGAATTAAAAAAATACAAGGAATTGCTCGACAGCGGCATTATAACTCAAGAAGATTACGACGCAAAGAAAAAACAATTATTAAATTTATAACTATAATAAAGTCAGGTTCATTTGCTGAACCTGACTTTATTTTTAATTTCTCTGTTATGTCCAAGGAATTTCCTTTATATCAATAATCGGCTGTAATGTATCAGCAAATATAAATACTTTTTACTTCACGATTGACAACTCTATTTTTATAATTATACCATACATATCCGTAATACGCAAACCGGCCATACTGACATAATTAAGATGCTGTTTAATATCATAAAACTAAAAAATGCTATTTTTATATTGCAATAATATTATTCTGTATGTTATAATTGCTTTACCGCATTAATAAAGCGGAAATATATTAAAAATTCTGAATGCGCTCCGGCAAAATTCATTCATACCGCTGTGTGACTGAAGGAGTGTAGAAATTAGGAGGTAGGAAATTGAAAAAAAATATTATTAGTCTCGAAAACATCGTCGTTTCCTTTGACGATGAACGTATTCTGAACAACATCAGCCTTGAAATTAAAGACAAGGAATTTGTAACCTTTCTGGGGCCGTCTGGCTGCGGAAAAACAACTACGCTGCGAATTATAGGCGGATTTTTAACGCCGGACAGCGGCAGCATCAAATTTGAGGATAAGGAGATTAATAATATACCTCCTTATAAACGTAATGTAAACACAGTATTTCAAAGATACGCTCTGTTTCCGCATCTTAATGTATTTGATAATATCGCGTTTGGACTTAAGGTAAAAAAATTTCCTGATAAGGAAATTCAAAAACGCGTAAGTCAAATGCTTGAGCTTGTGAATCTGAAGGGCTTTGAAAAACGCTCTATAGACCGTCTTTCAGGCGGACAGCAGCAGCGCGTCGCTATAGCAAGAGCGCTTGTAAACGAACCAAAGGTCTTACTTCTGGACGAACCTCTGGGCGCGCTTGACCTGAAGCTTCGCAAAGAAATGCAGACTGAGCTTAAGCGTATACAGCAAAGTCTTGAAATTACGTTTATATATGTAACTCACGACCAGGAGGAGGCTCTTACTATGAGTGATACGGTAGTCGTGATGAATAATGGCGATATACAACAGGTAGGCTCGCCTGTAGATATATATAATGAACCTATAAACGCGTTTGTTGCCGATTTTATCGGTGAAAGCAACATCTTAAACGGTATGATGGTCAGGGATTTACTCGTTGAGATAAGCGGACACAAATTTGAATGTGTTGACAAAGGGTTTGGAGAAAATAAAAGTGTGGATGTTGTAATCCGTCCGGAGGACATTAAGCTTGTAAAACCGGACGAAGCGCAAATTTCCGGAGTAGTGCAGTCAGTCACCTTTAAAGGCGTTCACTATGAGATGCTTATAGAAGCGTATGACCACAACTGGCTTGTACATTCTACTAAAGCAGCCGTAGCCGGTTCTACTGTGGGCCTCACCTTTGACCCATACGATATACATATAATGAACAAAATGATATAAGGGGGGGTGACAATATGAGAAAATTAATTTCTGCCCCCTATCTGCTATGGATGGCAGTATTTATTATTGTGCCGCTTGTAATGGTGGCTTATTTCGCTGTCACAACCGCTGACGGCCATTTTACCCTTGATTATCTTGCGGCAGTATCGCAGTATTCAAATATATTTATACGCTCAATATGGCTTGCGGCAATCGCAACGGTGATATGTCTTATCATAGCGTATCCGCTTGCGCTTATACTTGCACGCATGGATAAAAGCTACCAAAGTACTGTACTTATGATTGTAATGCTTCCAATGTGGATGAACTTTCTTTTAAGGACATATGCATGGATGACTATTCTGGGCAACAACGGTATTATAAACAGCTTTTTGGAGCTTTTCGGCCTTGGCCCGTTTAAAATGCTTAACACACAGGGCGCTGTAGTTCTCGGCATGGTCTATAATTACCTGCCGTATATGATTCTGCCGCTTTATAATGTGCTCGCGAAGCTTGATAAAAGCATCATTGAAGCCGCTCAGGATTTAGGCTGCAATAACGCGAAAACACTGATAAAGGTAACACTTCCGCTAAGCATGCCCGGAATCATGTCTGG
Source organism: uncultured Clostridia bacterium (assembly GCA_910585795.1). Taxonomy (GTDB): domain Bacteria; phylum Bacillota; class Clostridia; order UBA1381; family UBA1381; genus Hominilimicola. The sequence continues at coordinate 9,311 of CAJUFV010000171.1, forward strand.
TATAACAATGGTATTCGTACCCGCAATCAGTACATTTATCATATCACGAATGCTTGGAGGAGGCTCTAATCTGCTCATCGGTGACCTGATTGAAATGCAGTTTCTCGGAACTTCATATAATCCGAACCTCGGAGCGGCAATCTCACTTGTACTCATGGTAATTATACTGCTTATTATGACAATTCTTAATCAGTTCGACGAAGATGACGACAGAGTTCTCATGTAGAAAGAAGCAGCTTAAAAGCACAGTACATACTCTGCTTTAATTATGAGATATTACCGTAGAAAGGACGTGGGATTAAATTGAAAAAAATATCAAAAATATATTTATCACTTGTAATGCTGTTTCTGTATATGCCGATTGTTGTGCTTGTCATATTCTCATTTAACGTGTCAAAAAGTCATTCGGTCTTTTCAGGCTTCACACTGGACTGGTATATAAAACTATTTCATAATGAAATCATTATGAAATCACTTTTACATACAATTATTGTTGCCGCGGCGGCGTCTATAGCCGCAACAGTACTTGGTACCGCAGCGGCAATAGGAATAAACAAAATGAAAAAGCTGCCTAAAATGATTATTATGCAGGGAACAAATATACCTATTATCAATCCTGAAATTGTAACAGGTGTTTCACTTATGCTGCTGTTTGTATTTTTCGCGGCAAGGATGAATTTTGAATTTGGATTTATAACTCTCATCATAGCTCATATCACTTTTAATGTGCCTTACGTTATACTGAATATAATGCCAAAATTCAGACAGATGAATCCTAACATTTACGAGGCCGCACAGGATTTGGGCTGTAATCCTGTCTCAGCATTTTTCAAGGTGATTCTGCCGGAAATCATGCCGGGCGTCGTATCAGGCTTTCTGATGTCATTTACCTTTTCGCTGGATGATTTTGTTATCAGTTATTTTACCAGCGGCGCGACATCGCAGACGCTTCCAATAACTATTTATTCAATGACAAGGCGCAAGGTGAGTCCGGAAATAAACGCGCTTTCAACAATTATATTTATTGTTGTGCTTATCGTTCTTATTGTAAAAAATATAATAGAGCGCAGAAGCGCTGTAAAGCGGGGTGTTAAATGATGAAAAAAATGTTAATTGTCCTGACCGCGCTTACGGCAGTATTCATCTGCGGCTGTTCGCATATTGAAGAATACGCAGAAAACACAGAAACATCAAATAGTGTTGAAATAACCTCTGTCAATGTTGAAAATCCTGATTACTACTCACGCTTTAACGGGCAGGATATTTCCATTAACGTATACAATTGGGGAGAATATATGCCGGATGGCAGTGAAGAAGGTGTTTTAAATCTAAACTCTGAATTTACAAAGCTCACAGGAATTAAAGTAAATTACAGTACCTATGCTACAAATGAGGAATTATACGCAAAGCTAAAGGGCGGCGGTTCTACCTATGACATTATCATTCCTTCTGACTACATGATTTCAAGAATGATTAAAGAGGATATGCTTGAACCGCTTAATATGTCTGACATACCAAATTTTAAAAATATTATGGAAAAGTTCCGCAATCCGGAATATGACCCAAACTCAATGTATTCTGTTCCTTATACATGGGGAACCGTAGGAATTATTTATGACAGCACAGTTGTAGATGAAAATGAAATAGGCTGGGACATTCTTTGGAATGAGGATTACGCCGGAAACATACTCATGTTTGACAATCCCCGCGACGCATTTGCCATTGCTGAAAATATGCTTGGATATTCACTTAATACGGAAAACACTGAAGAGCTTACTAAGGCAGCTCAGAAGCTCAAGGAGCAGAAAAAAGTCGTTCAGGCATATGTCATGGATGAAATTTTTGACAAGATGGGAGCAGGTGAAGCCATTATAGCGCCTTATTACGCGGGAGACGCTATTACACTTATGGATGAATTTGAGGAGCTCGCTTTTGTCATTCCGGAAAGCGGCACCAATTTGTTTATAGACGCGGTTTGTATTCCGAAAGGCTGCCGAAATAAAGATGCGGCTCAAATGTATATAAACTTCCTGTGTGAAAAAGACACCGCATATGCTGTAACCGATTTCATAGGCTATTCCACACCCAATCAGAAAGCATATGAAATGCTCCCGGAAGAGGTGAAACACGATGGTATTTCATATCCTGACGATGATTTTATAGAAAAGAAAACCACAATTTTCCGTAACCTATCCGATGAAGCAAATCTTAAAATGCAGACATTGTGGACTGAAATGAAATCCTCTGAGGAACAGACCCCTAATCGTGTAATTGTTCCGGCATTTATGTCAATTTGTATCATCGCTTCTCTATTGATATTGATACAGCGGTATATAAAAAAGAAAAAAGATATGTTTTAATATAATAAAAGGCTGTTCACAATAGACACAGTTAAAACATCAAACTGTTTATCTGTATAACTATATCAATTTTAAATATAAAAAAACCGATAGAATAAAATCTATCGGTTTTTCTATCTTAACCGTATCCGCCAAAAACAGCATTTTTATCATATAACCCTTTAAAGCTTTGTACCGCATTTAGTGCAAAACTTTTTGTCCGAATTATTATTAAATCCGCACTGCGGACATGTGACTGATTCTCCGTCAGATATAGAGCCGGCAGCACTTACTGTATATGAATATGACGAAGACACAGGCTTTTTCGCATATTCATAAAAACCCGCCCGCACAAGTCCAAGGAACAGCGGGGCAAATACACTATACGCAATTGACAGTATAACAGAAATAACTGTAAATATAACACCCGCAAACGGAATTAGCGCAAGCAGAGCAAGAATAAAACTAATTACCATATACGCGGCCGGAATAATAATACTCGCACAAAACATATTCAGCTTATAGCCCTTTGTGTCAATCATTGACTTTCTAAGCGCTTCTGTCGCATTCACATTAGGCTCACGCATTAAGATATAAGGCGTAAACGCATACGAATAACTCTTTATCACCGCAATAACAGGTCCCGCTATGGGAACAAGGAACCACAATAAAATCCACAAAGACTTCCAGCACATACCGCCGGCAACATGCGGAAATTTTTTAAAGCCTTCAAAAAGCTGGTCAGAATAGACCTCTCTGCCGTTATAGCCGTCAAGATAAATAACCGCCAAGCCGGCGTTTATTGCGGCAATAACAGGTATTGTTATAATCGGCAAAACACCAAAAATAAGAATAATTATTGTCAGGAATCCGCCCAATAATGAAAGTCCCCAAAGCCGAAGCGGCTTATTTTTAAGAATATTAAACGACCGTCTGTAAATACTTTTTATCATAATAATTTCCATAGCCTTTCTGCCCACAAATAGTAATTAAAAATCTTAACCATTCCTGCCTGTGGGCTGACAAGGCGTTAAATGGAAATTATGTCCATGCGCGTTCGCCGTAAGCGAAAAATCACACGGGCAATTAAATTAGTTAACGTGATTTAGCACGTTAATACCTCACTGTTAGTATATAATTATTTTCCCTGTCCGTAATACGCGTTTGCTCCGTGCTTTCTGTAATAATGCTTATCCTGAAGCTCCCGCGGAGCGGGCTTTACATTCGGATTTATTGCCTCTGTATGCACTGCCATCTTTGCCACCTCTTCAAGAACCACCGCGTTATGCACAGCGTCTATACCGTCTTTTCCCCATGTAAACGGCCCGTGATTTTTACACAGCACCGCCGGAACAGCCTCATAATCTTTATCTTTAAAGAAATCAGCTATTAATACACCTGTATTTTTTTCATAACCGCTGTCAATTTCTTCTTGTGTCAGATTCCTGACACATGGAATTTCACCATACATATAGTCGGCATGTGTTGTGCCATAGCACGGAATACCTCGTCCGGCCTGCGCCCAGCTTGTCGCCCACGGTGAATGAGTATGCACAATACCGCCTATATTCAAAAAAGCCCTGTATAGCTCCGCATGTGTCGCTGTATCTGACGAAGGATTATACTCACCCTCAATTTTATCGCCGTTAAGGTCAACGATAACCATATCCTCCGGCCTTAGCTTGTCATAGTCAACTCCCGACGGCTTAATTGCGAAATATCCTGTCTCTCTGTCAATCTCACTGACATTTCCCCATGTAAACGTCACTAATCCGTGTTTTGGAAGCTGCATATTTGCCTCGTAAACTCTTTTTTTCAGTTCTTCTAACATATTAATAATCTCCCTTGTTTATTACTTCATATTTTCAACTGCCGCTTTTTCGATAGGCAAGCCGCATGCGTAACGCTCCGCAAAGACATTAAAGCCGTCAACATCAGCCTTATCAGGCTTAATAGAATATACCTCTCCTTTTGCGAACACCTTGCTGTCAAGAAAATCCATAAGCGTTTCTCCGTCGGATTTTGTAAGCATATATGACGCGAGAAGCGCGATACCCCACGCTCCGCCCTCGCCTGCTGTTTCCATCAATGAAACAGGCGTATTTATAGCTGCCGCCATAAATTTCTGGCCGACGTCCTTAGTTTTAAACAACCCCCCGTGACCAAACATTCTGTCAATTTTTACATCCTCTTCCGAAAGAATATCCATACCCAGCTTAAGAGTACCCAGTGACGAATACAGATGCGTACGCATCATATTAGCAAGATTAAATTTACTGTCCGGAGTACGTACAAATAACGGTCTGCCTTCGGATAGTCCTGTTATATTCTCTCCTGAGAAATAATTATAGGAAAGAAGTCCGCCGCAGTCAGCGTCACCCTCCAGCGCCTTGAAATAGAGTGTATCATACAGCTTTGGCGTGCTTATATCAACGCCCAGCTCCTCGGCAAACTCACGGAATATACCAACCCACGCATTAATATCCGAAGTACAGTTGTTTACATGCACCATAGCGACATCGTCTCCTACAGGAGTTGTTACAATATCAATTTCAGGATACGCGTTTTTAAGAGGCTTTTCAAGAACAACCATAGCAAACACAGAGGTACCGGCAGACACATTGCCCGTACGCTTTGTAATACTGTTTGTTGCTGCCATACCTGTTCCCGCGTCGCCCTCCGGCGGACAAAGAGGGATTCCGCTTCTAAGCTTACCCGAAGCATCAAGCAGCTTCGCTCCCTCCTCCGATAAATTACCGGCATTGTCTCCCGCGACAAGCACTTTAGGGAGAATATCATAAATACTCCACGGATATTTTTTGACAGAATCAATAGCATTAAATTTATCAAGCATTTGTTTGTTATAGTCTTTTATACCGCTGTCTATCGGAAACATACCCGAAGCCTCTCCGATACCAAGAACAAACCTGCCCGTTAGCTTCCAGTGTATATATCCGGCAAGAGTTGTCAGATATTTAATATCGCGGACATGCTTCTCACCGTTTAAGACTGCCTGATAAAGATGAGCAATACTCCAGCGTTCAGGAATATTAAAATTAAACAGCTCTGTAAGCTCCTCCGCGGCTTTTCCAGTTATACTATTTCTCCATGTACGAAACGGAACAAGCAGCTCTCCGTTTTTATCAAACGCCATGTAGCCGTGCATCATTGCGCTGAAGCCTATCGCGCCGATTGATGTGATTTCCGCGCCGTATTTTTCTTTTACGTCCCTTGTCATATCACTGTAGCAATCCTGAAGCCCTGTCCATATATCGTCTAAAGTATATGTCCATATACCGTCTGTAAGACGGTTTTCCCAGTCATGACTGCCGGACGCTAAAGGATTATTGTTTTCATCAATAAGTACAGCCTTTATACGAGTTGAGCCAAACTCAATCCCCAGCACAGTTTTTCCGTCTTCAATCGCCTGTTTTATGTTTTCCATAATATCCTCCTTAATAATTAATATTTCTTTAAATTCACTACAGTTATACCAATTTACCAAATCTTACTTAATTGTCCTTATTTTTTATTATAACATTTTTACGGAATTTAGCAATATAAAATAAAAAAAATATTAAATTAATTTATTCCGTGCCTGACTCCGGCAGAGCAAAATTATTTCGCGTATCTTGACATAGCAATGGATTTTTTATATAATAATAGGAAGAATTAACAATTGAACGAAGGAGATTAAATAAATTATGAAACCGATGGGTATAAATGAAATACGAGAAAAATTTCTCAGCTTTTTTGAATCGAAAAGCTGTTTAAGACTTGACAGCTTTCCTCTTATTCCGAAAAATGACGCAAGTCTGCTGCTTATAAATTCAGGCATGGCTCCCATGAAGCCATGGTTCCAGAACCCTGAAACCGCACCGAAAAGACGTGTTACCACCTGTCAGAAATGCATAAGAACCGGCGATATTGAAAACGTGGGAAAAACCGCGCGCCACGGAACTTTTTTTGAAATGCTGGGCAACTTCTCCTTCGGAGATTATTTCAAGCATGAAGCGACATCATGGGCATGGGAATTCTTTACAAAGGTTATGGAAATACCGGAGGAGCGCCTCTGGATTTCCGTTTATGAAGAGGATGATGAGGCGCGCGACATATGGATAAACGAAGTCGGCGTTGACCCGTCCCATATTGTCAAGCTTGGAAAGAGCGATAATTTCTGGGAGCATGGCACAGGTCCATGCGGTCCTTGCAGCGAGATTTACTATGACCGCGGCGAGGAATACGGCTGCGGCAGTCCCGACTGCGGCGTTGGCTGTGAATGTGACCGCTTCATGGAAGTCTGGAATCTGGTATTTACGCAGTTCGACAAGGACGAAGACGGTAACTACAATCCACTGCCTAATCCAAATATTGATACAGGTATGGGGCTTGAACGTCTTGCGGTTGTTATGCAAAGCGTTGACAATCTGTTTGAGGTTGACACCGTTCAAGACGTAATGAAGCATATCTGCTCAATAGCGGGACTGGAATACAAAAAGGATGATAAAAAAGATGTTTCACTGCGTGTTATTACTGACCATATCAGAAGCACGGTTATGATGGTGTCAGACGGCGTTATTCCGTCCAACGAGGGCAGAGGCTATGTTCTGCGCCGTCTTTTAAGACGCGCGGCTCGTCATGGAAAGCTTCTTAATATTAACAAACAATTTCTGTTTGAAGTGGCGGACACAGTTATAAACTGCTCAAAAGACGCGTATCCTGAGCTTGAAGAAAAAAGAGATTATATTAAAAAAATTATACAAAAGGAAGAGGAACGCTTTGACGCTACTATTGACAACGGTCTTGTAGTTCTTAACGGCTATATTGAAGAAGCTAAAAAGGACGGCAGAAAGAGCCTTACGGGCGATGAAGCCTTCAAGCTGCATGATACCTACGGCTTTCCCCTTGATTTAACAATTGAAATGGCGCAGGAACAAGGACTTGAAGTTGACACAGATGGTTTTAACACAGCAATGCAGGAGCAGAAGGAAACAGCAAGAAACGCGAGAGAGGACGGCTCAAGCTGGGACGGCGACGAAGCCTATGTATTTGAAAACGCTAAACCGACTGTATTTACAGGCTATGACGCGCTTGAAGCCGAAGCAAAAATCACCGGTATCGTTGTTGAGGGTGAGGGCGTTTCACAGGCTATATGCACAGAACAAAATGGATTTATAGTAACTGACATAACACCGTTTTACGCGGAAATGGGCGGTCAGACAGGTGACACAGGTATAGTATCTGTAAACGGAAAAGCCGCGGCGGATATTGTAAACACGACAAAGACAGCCGATGGATATTATATGCATGAAATACATGTGAGCGACGGAGCGTTAAGTGTGGGTGACACAGTTACGCTTACAGTTGATAAAGCGCGCAGAATGGCGATATGCCGTAATCATACCGCAACACACATTCTTGATAAAGCGTTACGCGAGGTTTTAGGCTCTCATGTGGCTCAGGCTGGTTCGCTTGTCGAGGACAACAGACTGCGTTTTGACTTTTCACATTTTGAGGCAATGACTTCTGAACAGATAAAACAAACAGAAGAGCTTGTCAACAAAAAAATTCTTGAAAGCATTGATGTTACCGTCCGTGAGCTTCCTATTGAGGAAGCTAAAAAGCTTGGCGCGATTGCTCTGTTCGGAGAGAAATACGGGGATATTGTAAGAGTTGTTTCCATCGGCGATTACAGCGTAGAATTCTGCGGCGGTACACATCTTACCAATTCGGCGCAGTGCGGATTATTCAAAATCATTTCAGAAAGCGGAGTCGCTGCTGGCACGAGACGTATTGAGGCCGTTACAGGACAAGGAGTACTTGAATATATAAATAACAACGACAGACTTATCGCGGAAACCGCTGCCGCTCTTAAAACAAATCAGATACACGAGATTAACAAAAAAGCGGAAAGTCTGTTTATCCAAAACAGAGAGCTTGAAAAACAGATTGACAGCTTCAAAGAAAAAATGGCTGCCGCAAAGGTAAGCAACATTATGGCCGGTATCAAGCATATTGGCAATATAAATCTTCTTACCGCGCAGGTTGACGGTATGAGCGCGGACGAGATGAAAACAATGGCGGACAAGGTTAAGGCGGACGTTCAAAACAGTGTTGCCGTTATGGGCTCGCTGACAGACGGCAAAATCACGTTTGTAGCAATGGCTTCAAAGGACGCTGTTAAAGCCGGTGTGCACTGCGGAAATATAATTAAGGAAATAACTGCTATTGCCGGCGGACGAGGCGGCGGCAAGCCTGATATGGCACAAGGCGGCGGAGCAGACGCAAACAAAATTGATGACGCTCTTGCGCGGGTTGATGAAATAGTAGAAGCACAAATAAAATAATGCTTTTCCAAATGAAAAGGGCTGTCTTGTGACAGCCCTTAAGCATAAAATGTATGATTTCGCGGTTTCTCAGACGCGCATAAGAAACTCGCCGCCCGCCATGCTTTATGAACTGAGCAGCGCGTAAAAAATACAAGGCTCAGATTAATTGCTAAATAAATCTTGAATCACAACTATATTAATTATAATTTTACATGTGTAAAAAGCCCGCATTTTTTTACAATAAAATATATGTAAAAAATAGTAACCATATAACATAGTTAAAACAGTCAAACTATTTAAAATTTATTTAGCAGATATATAATCACATATTATTACTTAAGTGTAAATAGCTTAATCAAAAATTTAGGAGGAATAAACATGGATTGTCTGTTTTGTAAAATTATAAGCGGTGAAATTCCGTCAACAAAGGTATATGAGGATGATATGCTTCTAGCGTTCCTCGACATCAACCCGCAGGCGCCGAAGCATATCGTGATTGTACCTAAAACACATATTCAGAGCGCAAATGAAATAAACGGGACAAATCTTAAATATGTGGCGGCAATATGGGAAAAAATCCCTCAGCTTGCAAAGGATTTAAGTTTTGCTGAAAATGGCTATAGAGTAATAAACAACTGCGGCAGCGACGGCGGGCAAACAGTCCCGCATCTGCATTTCCACCTTCTCGGCGGAAAACAGTTTACTGATTTTTAATACAGGTATTAAAAAAGCGGATAAAAATTTTATCCGTTTTTTTTATATTTTGCTCCCTGATATGTGTCCAGTTTTAGCATAAGCTTATCAATTTCATTTAATACAACAAATTTTTTCAAGCTCCATTCTGGACCTATAAGCGAATCCCGTCCCCCATCTCCGGTCAAACGCTGGATAACTGTTTCCTCTGGAAACAATTCAAGCTGACTGACAATGGTATCAACATAAGCTTCAAGCGTCATAAGCTCAAATTCACCTTTTTCATACATTTCAGCAAGACGGGTATTCTTCAGCACATGCAGTAAATGCAGCTTCACACAATGCGGATTAAGCGCGGCAACAGCGCGCGCGCTGTCAAGCATCATTTCTTTTGTCTCACCCGGAAGACCGTCTATAAGATGCACGCAAATATTTATTCCTAACTTACGCAGCTTTTCATACCCTTCCAGAAAATCCGCGTAAGTATGACAGCGGTTTATAAGCTCTCCCGTTTTATCATAAATAGTCTGTAACCCCAGCTCAACAATAAGATATGTTCGCTCATTCAGCTCTGATAAGTATTCCATCACATCATCTTCCAGACAATCCGCGCGCGTCGCTATACTAAGTCCCACAACATTATCCTGCGCCAGCGCACATTCAAAACGTTCACGCAGAACCTCTGCCGGCGCATATGTATTAGTATGCGCCTGAAAATACGGAATATATTTTGCGTTACTCCATTTCTTATGCATGCGCTCCCTGACCTCGTTAAACTGTGTCAAAATATTATGGGACGGGTCACCCGCAAAATCACCGCTGCCGCCGGAGCAGTATATACAGCCGCCCACGCCCTTGCTCCCGTCAATATTCGGACATGTAAAGCCTCCGTTTAAGGCAACCTTAAACACCTTCCCCCCAAACCTTCTTTGAAGATGATAATTCCATGTATAATAACGTTTATTATCATTTGAGTATTTAAAACTATTTTTCATAATAATTAACCGCTCCTCCGCAAAGCAGATGGAGCGGTTATTCCTCCTATCAGTATAAAAAGGATTTAACTGTTGTAGTTGTTATAAACAATAATATCAGTTGCGGTTCCGTTTACTATTCTTGCAAGCGCATAGTTATAGCTATAATCACTTGTCAGCTCCGCAGCGCCTGTCTGTGAAAACGCGCTTTTTGGAATTGTTGTTCGTATATCAGCTATAGTACCTATTTCAAGCTCATATTCCTTTGCGCTGACATCACATGTATATACAATTGTGTCCTTCTGCATATCGACCTCAACACATTTATCCTCGCTGCCTTCCTTATTTATAAGCGTAAGCGTATTACCGTCCTTTTTGCCTACTATACCAAAAGCATACTGATATTTGTCCGACGAAGCCTTTTCACCGTATTTTCTGAATGTCCATTTACCGGCAACCTTACTATCCGAAACAAACAGCTTCTCAAAGTTTGTTCCGTAATCTGCCGTGCCCGTAGCAATGTCCGCCTCGGTTGGTCTGAATATAAAATCAACCGTCTTAATTGTATCTCCTGACGGATTGGCCGCAAGACATATAATATCTCCCTTTTGCAGCGAAGCCACAGTTTGACCCTGCATGTATGAATATTCCTCAGGCGCTGTTGCAATCGCAAGGTCAGCCTCAATTCCTATTATTTTTTCCTCGCCATGCTGCATCAGCGTTACCGCATACATATCTTCGTTATCATTATTTACACGTGTCTCTATATCCTTTACAAGCGCCGGAGCATAAATAGCGTCAACCTCACGCTCATAAACTGATGGATATTTTGAAGGTGATGAAGGCCCATTTGTCGGCTTCGGAGTCGCTGACGCGTCCGGTTTATCTGTCACGGACGGCTTACTTGTAGGCTTCGGAGTCGCTGACGCGTCCGGAGCCTCATTCGCTTTAACATCCATAAAAGTTTCTGTATCAACAAAGTAAATCTTTTTCTTTGTACTATCATACTGTGACGGCACATTAATATTAAACTCGCCGTCCTCTGCTTTATACATACTGCTGTATACAAGCCTGCCGTTATCATCATAACACATAAGAATGGCTTTTGTATCATCCGCGCTTACAACACTGAACGGCTCCGCAAATGCCGTGCCGCTCATGACTGCTGAAGCCGCTAATACTAATGCCAAAATCTTTTTTTTCATTTTACATCTTCCCTTTCCAAATTATTTAGAAATATATGAGGTTACAAACTGCTTCGCGCACCTTGCGCTTCTTCCTCCGTAATTCATCTGCCAGACTACCGCCTGTTTTTCTATATCGCCATTCATTTCTATTCCATACTTCTTCAGCATCTCAGAAACAATGTTCAGATATTCTTTCTGCGTAGGCGCGGAAAAGACCAGACTTATCCCGAACCTTTCCGAAAGAGACAGTGTCTCCTGCATATGGTCGTTTACATGGATTTCTCCGCCCTCTCTGTCAGACCAGTTCTCACGTATAAGGTGCCTGCGATTTGATGTCGCGTATATAAGCACATTTTCAGGATTTGCCTGAAGCTGTCCTTCCATTGCCACCTTCAGGTCTCTGTATTCCGACTCATGCTTTTCAAAAGTAAGGTCGTCTAAGAAAATTATGTACTTATTCGGACTCTCCGCCAGCTTCTTTGAAAGCTTCGGAATATCCTTTATGCAGTGCTTAGGCATTTCAATCATACGCAGTCCGTCATCACGAAACATATTCAAAAGCGCTTTTACAGATGAAGATTTTCCAGTTCCTCTGTCACCAAAAAGCAACACATTATTTGCCGCTTTTCCGTTTACAAACGCTTTTGTATTATCAATCAGGGTTTGCTTCTGATATTCAATTCCCACAAGGTCAGCAAATGTAATGGAATCCGTTTCTCCCACTCCCGTAAGCTCACCATCATATTTAAACGCAGTATATTTAGAAAGTATTCCGTTACCCAAAGTTCTGTAATGCTTTATCAAGCGGTCAAGAAGCTCGCCGGCAGATTTTGAATCTGTTATAGATTTTATGGAATTAACATATCCGTCATAAAAATCAATTTTATTTCCGGAAGGCGAATACTTAATCTGTATTGAAAACAGCTTTTTATAAACCTGCTCAATATCAAGCAGAGCAAGCTTATACAAATCATCGCCAATCTGCTTGTCCGACTGAGCCAGACGTGACAGTATATTATCATCATTCGCGAGACGCGTTGCCACATACTCCTTTATTGCACTGCTCGTAACTCCCTCTGTTTCAGAAAATTCTATGATATTACGCAATACCGCGACATTATCCTTCTCCAGAACTCCCTTTATACAGCAATCTTTTTCTATCTTGTTAAATATAAGTAAATCCACCTATGTCACCTTCCACCAATCTATATCACAATTCAGTATAACATAATATTCTTAAAAATGCAACGTTCAAAATTTATTGCAATTTTTTTCTAAATTTTATCCCAATATTGCTTTTGCCTTAAGAATAGCGATAGCCGTTTTTGCGTCATAGATTTTATTGCCCATTACCATACTATATAATTCATCAAGGTCATATTTCCTGACATTTAAAAATTCACCATCGTCAAGCTGCTGTCCTACAAATTCAAGATTTTCCGCAAGATAAATATTCAATTTCTCCTCACAATAACCTGGAGTCGCGTAATACTCACCAAGATGTATAAACTCACCGCCTTTATAGCCTGTTTCCTCAATAAGCTCTCGTTTTCCGCACTCCAGCGGGTCCTCGCCGTACTCCAGCTTACCAGCCGGAATTTCCAGCATCATTGAGCGCGCGGCGATTCTGTACTGCTCAACCATAAAAACCTGACGGTTTTCATCTACAGCTATAACACCCACACCGCCTGAATGCGCGATAAGCTCACGGTCTGCCGTTTTGCCGTCCGGCAGCTTAACTATTTCTTTGCGTACCTTTATTACTCTTCCGTCATAAATACTTTCCGTTGATATTGTTTTTTCCTCAAAATTCATAGCTATTCTCCTATTCTCTATTGAAAACACCTGAAAACCTCTACACTATCTGTACCATTAAAAGCATAATATCTGCTTTTACGCTCCCACATACCGCAATAAGAATTTGTTATATATCCATAATCATATGTAATTTTGCCATTTTCCCATTCACCAGCGCTTATATCAAGTCTTCCATAAGAATTAAAAAACGTATAAATGCCCATTCCGTCATGTTTACCGTTCTCAAACATTCCATTATATGTACTGTAGCCTCTGTCTGACACCATATTTACATATTCCATCCAAATCCTTCCGTATCCATCGGGTCTCCCATTCTTTAATTCACCTTTATAATAGACACAAGCGCCTTCTCTCCCTATCAGCTCCGGAAGCGGAGGAGGATATAAATTGTCATCTACCAAACCACCACCACGAACTGAAAATTCATTTTTCCAATAGTCCTGGTCTATATATACATCTACTTTTTTTCCGTCCATATCATACGCAATAAAACTACCCATAACTTTTTGGACAATATAACATTCTGTCTCACAATTTCCAACATCAAGCTCCATTGTAACCACAGCGGCTTTCTCATCCCAAACATATCTTCCGAAACGCTGTAATTCATCAATCATAATAACAGTATTTCCCTCAATATTATAGGAATTAAGCTCCTCTCCGTCAATATACACCTTTATATCAGTATATAATACATTAAGCTCCTCGTATCTGGGAAGCTTCATTGTATGGTTTGGTCTTTTAAAAGAATCACGGTTAAATTGACTATATTCTTTCTCTTCAAACTCATTTTTGTATTCATCAATCAACACAGGCAATTCATCATAATTCCTTGTTATATTAACAACTCGATTTTCCGCGTCCCATTCCACATCAAAGCCGTATTTGTCTAAATCTGCCGACCTTATATAAGTATAGCCGTTGATATTATAGTTGTCGATTGGCTGATAAAATATATACGCGCATATATCCGGCCTTACCGCAGTATTTACCACATCTCCTATTTCATATGCACTTACCGCATTACCGAATATCAACAAGCTTACCGCCGCTATTATTAGTTTTTTTATACTCATATCTCCTTTAAAAAACGTTCAATAGCAGGATTTACATTTAGCATATGCTTTAAATTTTCATAATCACGCGCGGATTTTTCATTTTTTTTTCCTGTATAAACAGCTCTTATCATAATATTTTTGGGTGTTTCAAGCGGTGAAATATACTCAATCATACTAACCTTATATCCCACGCCTTCAAGATATGCCGCTCGTATACCGTCCGTAAGCGTATCCGCAAGACGCGCTTTTAAGATGCCATGCTTCGTAATAGCCTCAAACGGCTCATATGAATATTGCTTTAAAATATCCTTATGACAGCATGGCACTGAAACTATGGCGCGGGATTTTAGACGTATTCCAAGTCCCAGAGCCATATCGGTAGCAGTATCGCACGCGTGCAGAGACACGACTATATCCGGACGAATTGCGGGTGTATACTCCGTCAAATCCGCCTGTATAAATTTCATATTATTGTATCCAAGATTTTTCGCCATACGTTTTGACGCGTCAATAACGACAGGTGAATAATCGACGCAAATAAAATGACACTTCTTTTTAAGTATTTCCCTCATATAAAAATTAAGAACAAAGGACAAATAGCTTTTTCCGCAGGCAGCGTCGAGTATAACATACTCGTCACGCTCACCGATTTCTTTCAGAACACCCTGCATCAGTTCCACAAAATAATCAATCTGATTATATTTACGGATTTTATCGTTCTTAATTTTCCCGTTCTTTGCCAGTATTCCTATTTCCGTCAGTAAATCCTTCGCCAACGCCGGATTTACCACATATTCACGTCCTGTCTGAACAACGCTCGTCTTACTGACCTCCGAGGCAGTATCTTCATGACGCATAGTAACCTTTTTGTCACTGGCGTCAATCACTATTCTTGCGCCGCGCTCACTGTAAATTATCTGCGCCTCATCATATTTGGGCAGTTCATCCGAAAGTATACTCCATATACCATCTATATTCATCTTACGTTTTACCGCCTGATAATCAAGAGTAACATCACCGTCATATAATATCTTTGCCGGAAAAGCTTTCGTTCCTGATTTTAAATTTATAGTTATATCCGTAAAAAAATCTTTATTTTCATCCATACGGGAAAGCAATCCCGAAAAAAACAAATTTATTTTGGATACTGTTTTCTTGTTCATATCAATTCCTCATTTA
Source organism: uncultured Clostridia bacterium (assembly GCA_910585795.1). GTDB lineage: Bacteria > Bacillota > Clostridia > UBA1381 > UBA1381 > Hominilimicola. The sequence goes on from CAJUFV010000171.1 coordinate 24,888, forward strand.
TCAAAACGGACTGTTTTTAAACAGTCCGAAATATTTTTATAAATCGATGGTCAGCCTTCTGCCTGTAGGCTGATAGCGGCGATACTTTGCCCCTACCATATCAAACATTCTCTTTGACGCAATAGTATTAGAAGAATCAGCGTATTTATCAGACATATATACTATTTCACGTATACCGGACTGGATAATAGCCTTGGCGCACTCATTACACGGAAACAGAGTTACATACAACTTAGCTTCTTCTAATGAGCCGGAGCTTCTGTTTAAAATCGCGTTCAACTCCGCGTGGCAGACGTACATGTATTTTGTATCCACAGGGTCAGCCGCTTCACGCTCCCACGGCATAGAGTCATCATTACAGCCTATAGGCATACCGTTGTAGCCGAGAGACAGAATTTTATTTTCATTACTGACTATACATGCGCCCACCTGGGTATTGCTGTCCTTCGACCTCTGTGCGCTCAAAAGCGCAATACCCATAAAATATTCGTCCCATGATATGTAGTCATTTCGTTTCATTGCTATTCTCCTATTCCCAAAATACTGTATCATCTCCACTCATTTCCCAATTAGCTGGGTTTGTAGAGTTTTTGTTAAAATTTATACTTTTATTATATGTATCCTGAGGTGTTTTCCATTTGAAAATAAAACTTATTCTTTCATCACTATTTTCTAATATCTCAAAATCATCTATATAACTACTTCGCCATATGTGATGTTTTACAGTTTCATTTGTTTTGTAATTATATATTGTAAGCACACTCCAATTAGTAGCGTTACCAGCTTCATAATTTACATAATATATATATTCATCATCAATGTATGCTCTATGCAACATAGAAAATCTAGTAAGATTTTCTCCGTCCTGTGTATTTTCGTTATTATTAAATGAAAGCTTTGTAATATAGCCATATGGTCCATACTTATAAGGATAGCTGTCAACAGTACCGCAAATATCACTGTTCAGTAATTTTACAAAATAAATCGCGTCATCAGTTATACCAATATCGTCTGAGCCTATTTGATATATGCGTTCAAAGCCTCTTATTTTATCTTTTACTCCAAGATAAGAAATATCACAATACTCTTTATCATATGAATTATATACGCTGGCTTTAAACTTATAATAAGTCCATACATTTCCGTTTTTGTCAGGCTTTTCAGCAACCGCTTTCACGTCCTTTTGCTCACCTGTCATTGACACCGTTTTACTGTCGCCGTTCCAGTATATTTTCTGTCCATTAAGCTCTCCCAGCTTCCGCATTGGCAGATACGTTGTACCTTTGTACAATATACTTGACGGCACTGCTTCGCCGTCATCAAGCTCTATATCCTCGCCCCACTGCATTCTGTCGGCTCCGCTAACATTTATACGTACCTGATTGAACAATAAATCTATATTCTCCGCCACCGCAGGAAGCGCGGACAATATCGCACCGATTAAAAGACCTGTGATAACACCCTTTATATAATTTTTCACGCTTACCTCCCGCGGTCATCGTATATATCATCTTATAATATTAATGGTGGAAAAGACGTATCCCTGTAAATGCCATTGCAATATTATATTTATTACAGGTTCCTATAACGTTATCATCACGAATTGAACCGCCCGGCTGCGCAATCACTGTAACACCAGACTTCTTTGCCCTCTCGATATTATCACCGAACGGGAAAAACGCGTCTGAACCAAGCGCAACATCCGTGTTTTTGTCAAGCCATGCCCTCTGTTCTTCCTTCGTGAATACATCTGGTTTTATCTTAAAGGTTTTTTCCCATACTCCGTCAGCAAGCACATCCATATATTCATCGGAAATATAGACATCAATCGCGTTATCTCTGTCCGCGCGTTTAATACCATCCACAAATTGCAGCGAAAGCACCTGCGGAGCCTGACGAAGCCACCATATATCAGCCTTATTTCCCGCAAGACGCGTACAATGTATTCTTGACTGCTGACCGGCTCCAATACCTATTGCCTGTCCGTCCTTAACGTAACAAACACTGTTGGACTGTGTATACTTTAGTGTAATCAGCGCAATTTTAAGGTCACGTTTAGCCTCTTCTGACAGGCTTTTATTATCAGTAACAATATTTGATAAAAGCTCATCATTAATATCAAGCTCATTTCTGCCCTGTTCAAAGGTTACTCCGAAAACCTGCTTGCATTCAATTTCTGCCGGAATATAGTTTTCATCTATTTTAATAATATTGTAATTACCGTTTTTCTTCGCCTTTAATATTTCAAGGGCTTCGTCACTATATGCCGGAGCAATTACGCCGTCTGAAACTTCTTTTTTTATCAACAGCGCAGTTGCTTTGTCACATTCATCAGAAAGAGCAATAAAATCGCCAAATGATGACATTCTGTCCGCTCCTCTTGCTCGGGCATAAGCGTTCGCAAGCGGTGTAAGCTCCACATCGTCAACAAAATAAATCTTTTTAAGCGTGTCGCTTAAAGGAAGTCCGACTGCCGCTCCGGCAGGTGACACATGCTTAAACGAAGCGGCGGCGGGAAGTCCCGCTGCTTTTTTCAGCTCCTTTACAAGCTGCCATCCGTTAAGCGCATCAAGCAGATTTATATATCCCGGCTTTCCGCATATTACTTCAAACGGCAAGCTGCCGCTTTCCATAAATACTCTCGATGGCTTTTGATTCGGATTACAGCCGTATTTTAATTGCATTTCATTCATTTTATATCGTCCCTTTCATTTTTATTGTAAACTTTTATAATATTTAATAACAACATATTCATTATAATCCTCCGGACTTACTTTATTGTAATCACTCGGAAATACAGCAAAATCGTCCCAATCTTTAAAAAATGGAGAAATATCAATATTTTTCAATTTTCTATCAGTATTATTCTCCTGAATGTATTGATACACACTTTCATAACCACCATCATATTTAATTACGCGTTCACCTATAATATGAAATTCATATACATCTAACAAACAGACCTTTGTTTCTATTTCTGTACTGCTCATAGGAACTTCTATGCTTTTTAATTTACAATATATTGGAACACGCCACAACAATATAATCGCAATAATAAATACAATTGTAATTATAATAATTTTTAATACCTTTTTCATATCACTTATATATTCTTATTTACGATTTTCGATTTCACCTCGCCTGTTTCCAAATCAATAAACCGCACAAAAAGCGACACCTTATTATCCTCATTAAGAGCGCTCCATAGACCGTCTGTAAACTCGTCAATATCGTTTGGAATACCTACCAGCTTCGGCTCACCCTCAAATGACGGAAGCGGATTACCGTCACCCATATATGTATGTATAAAATGACCGTCACCGGCAATCGGAGCTTTATATGAAAATGTGTATCGCTGACACGACTCAGGATTTCCGTTTGCGCTCTTTAATATAGACATCGCATAATTAAATCCACCGTCCTCCGCTTTTATAATACCTGAAATTCTCGGTGTATAGTTCGGAGCGTCGTCCTCAAACTCACGTACGCGAAGAGACTGCTCAAATGTCATCTGCTGGTCCATAAGCTCATAAATAGTATCTGTCTGGTCACCGTTTGTAACTATGGTCTTATTTCCAAGAACACGTACAGGAGCATAAATAATCAAATGAGGGTCTGACAATTTTGACGGGTCAAACGCCTGTGTGCGTATACCGTCACCATCCTCAACAAACACACGGTTACGGCTGTTTACGCTTCTTCCCATAATGAAATAAGCTGTAACAGCACTTTTGCCGTCCTCGCTTTTTCCTATCACAATACCTCTGCCGGGATACGAGTTAGCTTTTAATTCCTCGTAAATATCAATTTTTTTCATTTTATTTCTCCTTTTCTTATATTAATAATATTAATGCCCATGAAAATATCTGTATGAAAACCAATAAAAACATCCGACCATAAATAAACAAAATAAATAATATAAGTTCATTTATATGCGCTTTTTTATTTTTTTACCCATTTGTATATTAAAGCAATAATATTAATCACTGTAACAAACACAGATATTATTATTGAATACCAAAACGCGATACCACTGCCAATGTAATAATTTTATATATGAATTCATTTTCAAAATCAAGCATTAATACAGTTGAAAGTGACCACCCATATGCAATATCATTTAATCCACACAATATCCACAAAATACTATTCTTTATTTTAATCATTTCACATCTCATAAGGCTGAAAAAAATTTGTTCAGATTGCCGCTTTGCAAACAAGGCGCCGCATGTATATACTTCCTTTGTCAAAAACCAGTTATATGGGCAAATTAATCAGACGAACAAACTAACTCCACTGCTTTTGGTAATATCTTCCATTCGGCCTGTTCCATAACACGCTTCTGCAATATTTCAGGCGTGTCACCGTCCTCTATATACACAGCCTTCTGCATCAAAATCCGGCCTCCGTCGACAACCTCATTAACCATATGCACAGTCGCGCCTGTAACCTTTACTCCATACTCAAGAGCGGCTTCATGAACATGCAGTCCATACATTCCCTTACCGCAGAAGGACGGAATAAGTGACGGATGAATATTTATAATCCTATCCGCATATTCCTTGAGCAGTTCTCCTCCGCATATCGACATAAAGCCCGCAAGCACAATAATATCAACCCGCATTTTTTTCATATAATCACAGATTTGACGGCTGAATTCATCTGTATCACCGCCGCAGTCAGCGTTTTTACGTATAATCTTAGTCGGAATACCTGCTTTTTTAGCTCGTTCTAAACCGTACGCGTCAGCATTGTTTGAACATACACATACAATCGTCCCCGATGTTAGCACACTTCCCTGCGAGTCAATAAGCGCCTGCAAATTAGTACCGCCGCCAGAAATTAAAACCCCGATTTTTTTCATTATTTTATAACCTCACCTGTCATATCGTCTATTATTTCAACACCTTTTTCACCATTAACCAATTCGCCGATGATATACGCCTTTTCACCTGAGTTTTCAAGACATTTTACCGCCGCGTCAGCCTTATCGGCATCTACCGCGACAACCATACCAATACCCATGTTAAAGGTATTATACATATCCCGTTCAGGAATATCAGCCTTTTTCCGCATGAGGTCAAAAACAGGAAGAACATTCCATGTACCTTTTCTGATAACCGCCTTTAACCCGTCCGGAAGCATTCTCGGCACATTTTCAATAAAGCCTCCGCCGGTAATATGCGAAACAGTATTAATACCGATTTCATCAATCAGCTTTAAAAGCGGCTTAACATAAATTCTTGTCGGTGTTAAAAGCTCCTCTCCGACTGTTTTGCCAAGCTCATCCGAATATGTATTTAATATTTCCTTTGCGTTATCGTTATTAAGACCGAATACCTTTCTTACAAGTGAATATCCATTTGAATGAACACCGCTTGAAGCTATGCCTATAAGCATGTTTCCGGCAGAGGCTTTTTCACCGTCAGTAATTTTGCTTTTTTCAACAATACCTACACTGAATCCGCCGAGGTCGTATTCATCCTCCGGCATAAGGTCAGGATGCTCCGCGGTTTCGCCGCCCACAAGCGCGCAGCCCGCCAAAACACAGCCATCCGCAACGCCTTTTACTATTTTCGCGACCTTTTCAGGAACATTCTTGCCTATAGCAAGATAATCGAGGAAAAACAGTGGCTTTGCGCCGGAGCAAGCGATGTCATTTACACACATTGCGACGCAGTCCTGACCTATTGTGTCATGCTTGTCCATTAAAAACGCCACTTTTATTTTTGTTCCGACACCATCTGTACCTGAAACAAGCACAGGATTCTCATATCCATTTGGTATCTCAAACAAACCTCCGAAGCCGCCTATTCCTCCAAGGACTCCCTCAATTGCCGTCTTTTTTACATCCTCTTTAATAAGTCTTACCGACTCATAGCCTGCCTCAACATCAACCCCCGCCTGCTTGTACGCATTCTCACTCATTGCTTTATCTCCTTTTTATTTTTTTAGTCAATTATATTTTTTAATACCAATATCGCTTCTGTGAAATTCATCCTTAAACGAAATTTTATCAACGCCTTTATACGCGTTTTTAATTGCCTCGTCAAGGTCATTTCCCACAGCGGTAACTCCCAGAACTCGTCCGCCATTTGTAACAATTTTGCCGTCCTTTAACGCGGTACCGGCATGAAATACAGTTAAGTCGCCAACATTGTCAAGACCTGTAATTTCATAGCCCTTTTTATAGCTTACAGGATAACCTCCGGATGCCATAACAACACATACCGCCGCGTTATCCTCCCATTCAATTTCTATTTCGTCAAGCCGTTCATCAATAACGGCATCCATAATCTCCACAAGGTCGGTCTTTAATCTAGGAAGCACAACCTGTGTTTCAGGGTCTCCGAAACGGCAGTTATATTCAATAACCTTGACTCCGTTTTTCGTCATCATAAGCCCAAAGTATAAAACACCCTTAAACGGTCTGCCCTCCGCGCTCATCGCCTTTATTGTCGGCAGGAAAATATTGTCCATACATTCCTTAGCCTTTTCATCATCATACAAGCGGCTCGGCGAAAATGTTCCCATACCGCCTGTATTCAAACCCTTATCATTATCATAGGCTCTTTTATGGTCCTGCGCGCTTACCATTGGCTTTACTGTTTTTCCGTCTGTGAACGCCAGCACGCTAACCTCCGGACCCGTAAGAAATTCTTCGATAACAACACGATTTCCGCTTGCGCCGAACTTTCCGCCGTCAATCATATCACGCACAGCGGCTTCCGCTTCTGTTAAATCCTGAGCTATTATAACCCCTTTTCCGAGAGCCAGTCCGTCAGCCTTTATAACAGCAGGAAATGTATTTTTATTTTTTATGTATTCAACTGCTGAATTACTGTCTGTAAACACCTCATATTCCGCTGTGGGAATACCGTATTTTTTCATAAGCTCCTTTGAAAATGCCTTGCTTCCCTCAATAACCGCCGCATTTGCGCGGGGACCGAAAGAACGTATACCCGCGTTTTCCATAGCGTCAACCATACCCATAACCAACGGGTCATCCGGTGCCACCATCACGAGGTCAACCTCTTTTTCCTTTGCGAATTTAACCATATTATCTATATCTGTCGCGCCAATATCAACACATTCCGCCAATTCCGCAATACCGCCGTTTCCGGGCGCGCAGTAAATTTTATCAACCTTAGGCGACTGCGCTATTTTCCACACAATCGCATGCTCGCGGCCGCCTCCGCCCACAACTAATATCTTCATAATTCTGACCTCCTAATAATTTCTGTTTTCCTCCGCCTCATGGTCTTAAAGCGGCCTTTATTTTTTGATTTAACATATACCTGTACTGAAATCCGGACTATGTACCAGAGCCGTATTTTTATCCACGCGCTGTTTCGTTTTACAAAAATCTGAAAATACCAAACAGCTTGTCTAAAGCCAATATCACAAGCACAGCTGCGACGGCAATATCAATCCACATCCACAGCTTCTTATCCTTTTTAAAATCCAATACAGCCTCAATACCGACAATCATACCAAGTATAATCAACACTATGTTAACCCCTATCGCCGGATTAATAACCTTAAACAGTCCAAGCAGACATATGATTAGTGCTGTTACGGCAATAATTTTCTTCACTAAATTAAGCTTTCTCACATTATACTCCTTTCAACACAGTATACAAGATGCGGCATATCCATTTTATAGTAATTTTTTACAATTGTTTTTACTATTTTCATACCATTACGCTGAGCAACCTTTTGCGACGCATAATTATTATCACGGATAATTGAATAAACCTTGTTAAAGCCAAGTACATTAAAAGCATATTCCCTGCACCCCTGCGATGCCTCGGCAGCATAACCGTTATGCCAATATTTACGCTTAAACAAATATCCGATTTCGGGCACATTTTCATCACCGCAATTCTGCCATGTAATACCGCACTGTCCCAGAAATACTCCGCTTTCCTTGTCTATAACCGCCCACAAGCCAAAACCGTCATTTTTATATCTGCTTAGCTGACGGTCAAGCCATTCATGAACTTCTTCATCCGAAAAGGCATGTTCATACGCATACATTGTTTTTTCGTCCTGCAAAATCTCACATAAATCCGCATAGTCATCATATGTCATCTCCCGCAGATAAAGCCGCCGTACTGCGAGTATTTTCTTCATAACAGTCCCTCCGAAACCTTATTTCACACGCATGCAATGATATTTCCAACCCCCAATACTGATACATTAAATTTCAGCCGCTAATTCCTTAACCCTTACATTTTTCTTTTCAACACCCTCTGCCATATTCAGCTTCGCCGCTTTCAGGGCGTCCTTTAAATAAGTGTATTTTATCGCTAGCATCTGCGCGGCAAGAATAGCGGCATTTGTACCGTTATCTATACCAACTGTAGCAACGGGTATTCCCGGCGGCATCTGAACTGTTGCCAGAAGCGCGTCCATACCGTCAAGCGTTGATTTAATTGGTATGCCGATTACAGGAACTGTTGTATGCGCCGCTATTACTCCGCCAAGATGCGCCGCCATACCTGCCGCGCAGATTATAACCTCTATCCCTTTCTCTTCAGCGTTCTTTGCGAATTCCGCCGCCTTATCAGGCGTTCTATGTGCGGAAATAACATTCACATCCACATCAATGTCAAATTCCTTCAGCTTGGCAATACATCCCTTCAATTTTTCAAAATCAGAATCACTGCCCATTATTAATGCTGCCTTTGGAGTCATTTTTAATCACCTTTTCCTTTCAACACAATATCCATTTAGACTGAAAGAAAACCGTCCTGCCGATACTATAAAGCCTCTTGCTTCCATAAGCGCAGTCCGCATGAAGAATACCTCTTAAAAATACCATATATTACAGCGAATACTGTTGTGATATCTGCTGCGTTATACAGGCGCTTTTATTCAGACTAATACATAATAATAGTATCAAAATTTGACATTATTGTCAACATATATTACACAAAGAAGCACGCAAAAAAAGCCTGCCGCCGGAAGAAATCCCGCGGCAGGCAGAAAAATAAAATTTCTACTGAAGCTTCTGTGCCAGACGGTATATAACAACACAAGTCCATAGCTTTGTATTATCGAGACCAAGACCTTCTCCAGTACCTACAATAATACCATTATCCACACACCACTGCACCGCTTCATGCGCCCATTCAGGCATATTACTGTCAATGTAATTATAAATAAACGGATTTTGCACCTTATACATTTCATTCTGCAAGACGTCTATTCTCGCCTGTTCGGTAGAAATCATATTTTTAAGCTCCTCATACTGAGACATTGTAAGCTCCTCCTCCATTCTTTTTCCTATTATAGCATCGCAAATTGCCTGCGCGACTTCGTCCGCTCCCACTTTATGATACAGGTCGGCGTCTGACTGAGTATCAACAAAGCACACCTCTATCAGCATTGACCGCGCATTTGTTTTTCTTATTACATATAAATGCGAACCGTCTTTTATACCGCGGTTAATAAATCCAAGCTCCGCCATATTTTCACAAACAAGCTCAGCCGCTTCAAAACGCTGACCGTTATAGGTATATACCTCTGTACCCCTTCCGCCGCCGCTGTTAAAATGTATCGACACAAACAAATCAAGCGGCTGCGCGTTTGCCTTAGCCACAATCTCCCTAAGATTTTCACCTACAGTTGGAGCATAATCGCTCGCGCAGTCGACAACTGTGACGCCGTTAGCGCGCAGTTTATCCATAAGTCTGTAACCAACCGCGCGGGTTTCATCACTTTCATTCAAATAACCAACCGCGCCGCTGCCTACAGTACCGCTTACTGTATGTCCGCAGTTTACTCCCACTATCATCTATCTTCACCCCCGTTTTAATAATATGCCTTACTCTATTATTATGTTACATCATTCCTATCTCTTAACTGAAGCAGTATATTTTTTAGTGAATCCGGCATCCTCGCGGATGTGGCCGCGACGTTCTCAAGAATTGATATCCCCTCGTTAGCAAGATAAAACATTATAACTATCTCACGCACTGCCGCCGCACCGCCTGTTATAACCTGAATTATATTAGCAAGCGCCACAATTATAAGAATAGTTATTTTTTTCAGTATACCCTTATAACCAGTTTCACTTGACAGTTTTTTTGTATATACCGCTTTAATAATCCCCGTAATATAATCCATTGCCATAAGTATTACAAGCGCCCATAGTATGGTGTCCCACTGACCGAATATACCCGCGCATATTCCTCCGGCAACGCCTATTAACACGCTTGCCGCATTAAAAATTTTATCCATTTGTAGCTATTTCCTTTCCGTTTATACATAATCTTCCGTTAGCGTTAACATTTATTGTATTTGCGCCTATTGTTATATTTTCCGCTGTAAGGTCACCGGTAAAATTCATTTTCCCGTCGGCACCGGTCTCAACCGCGCAGTTGCCGGCATTGTCTCTTATACGGCAGACAAATTGTCCGTTCTGATTTCCAAGCTGTACCTTAATAATACTTCCATTTGAAATTTTCAGCATATCTGAAAGCAGAGATAGCTCACCGGAATTACCGGAAAGTCTTATCCCTGAATTTGATATAACGCCGGCCACTGACTGCGCCTTCACAGTTCCATTTGATGTAGATATTTTAGCATAGCGTCTTGTAAGCGTTCCCATCTGTTCAAGATAAAAAAACAAATCACGCTTTACCCTTCCGATAGAAATAACACTGTTATCACTCTGATACGGATAATATTCGACCTTTATAACACGCTCATGTATTTCATTTCCGTTATCAATAACTGTTATGCTGTCGCCTATTTCAGCTTTTTCTGCCGAGCCATACTGCGCAAGCTTAGATATATCTGCAAATGTACCGGTTATATTAATACCAGGAACGTCAATACGTTCCTCATTCGTGCTGTCAAATTCCCACAAAGCGCGGCGCATAAGCTTGGACGGCTCCATATAATCAGAATAGTCACGGTAACCGTCTCTAACTCCGTAAAGCTCCGCGTTCGCGCTCTGTATATAATGAACACCGCCGTTTACACTGCCGATATGAGCGTCATCCTTTCCGTACGGATACAGACGCGTTACCATATCTGTTATATCACGCTCTACATTTATATTGCGCATATTTTTTGTAAGGTCAAGACGTATATGATTATCTCTGCCGATATGCTCAACAAGAGCCACCTTATAATTATCATTATATATCTCGCCTTTTCCGCAGTTTTCTATAACCGCTTTCATAACATCATACGGATTTGTCTTGTCCGTCGAAAAAAAATCTATCATAAACCCGTCATAATCAACGCGCTTCATACCAAGACGCGTAAGCTCGCTGTCACTCATAAGCGAAAATCTGCTTCCTGCAAATACCGCCTCCAATACCTCGCGTGGATTTACGCCAATCATGTCGGGAACATTCTGTATATGAATATTCGGGGCGTCCGAATTATAAATATGATGACATTCCGCTTCAAGCATATTATCCTCTCCCCTGCTTCTGGAAACTCTGACAATTCGAAACGCCTGTCCCTCGCATACTATAAGCTTATTCTCTTCTATCAGTCCTGATTTCTCATTCAGCGGATGTGAAAACTCAAGCATGTATGTACTGTTTATTTCTCTGGTAACCTTTACTCCGAAAGCATCGGGCAAAACTATTCCCTTATTAAACGTCACACTGTTAAAAGGTAAAATTTTAAGCATCATAGTCCCCCCAGTCTATTGTATCAAGATTAACCCCGTAATTAAATTCGGGTGTATACGAAACATCCAGCTTTACTAAATCACTTGTTGAATTTTCAAAATGCAGAATATTATTCCCCGCAGTAAATTCAAAAAATTCTCCGGTCACTCCGACATTGTTTCCGTTTACAGTCACGCTCTGTTTTTCAAAATCCGCTATACAGCTTCCGCCGCTGTCAAAGGAAATTGTTTTCCCGCCTAATGACAGAATAATATTTCTGCCGCCATGTATACGTATGCTCGGACGCGCCGGACGCTCACCAAAGTTCCACACGGCAATATCCGTAGCGCCTGAAACTTCATAATGAACAGTCTCATCAAGCGAAATCGGAATATTATTGTCCAGCTTTATATCCATATCCAGTACAGGCCCGTCTGTACCGAAAATACACTTTCCAAAAGGACGTACACGCACAGAAACCTCCAGCGCCGCATTTTTCCCTCCGTGATTCGGCATATAAATTATTTCATCTGATACTCTTCCATACCATACTGTATGAGGCATATCATCAAAAATCAGTTCGCCTTTTCCCATAAGCCATCCGGAAATAAGTGACAGCTTATTCTGGAGCGTATATAAATTATCCTCGCACACATTTATAGTAATAATAAATGTTCTGTCATAAAAATATTCTCGCCCCGCCTGATTGGCCTCTGAAAAATCATACGCTCCGTCACGGCATGGAATATCAAGGGTATGAACCTTCGCTTCCGGACGTATCGGTCTTGATTTTGTCTTTACAGTCACACCGAATTCCGAGGAATGCTTGTCCTTAAATTTAAAACCGTTTCTCAATCAATCACACTCCCTAGTTATACTTACTATGGGCAATTGTTAATCCCACTCTGTTTTTCAGCGCGTCCACAATATCCGACGCGCTCGCGCTGATACTTATATTTCTGTTGTCGCTGAATGAGCTCTGAGAAATGCTGATTGATTTTATCGCGCTGATAGTCTGCGCGAAAAGCGCGCTTATTGTATTTTCCAGATTGTTGACATCACAATTTACACTGCTTACTATTCCTTCTATATTCAGTCCTGACTGTTCAATAGTCGCAAGAAGATATTTTTTGTTTTTTTCAACTATGTCATAGCTGTTTTCCAGCAGCGCGAGTTTTTCACTATGCTCCTTTTGAAGCGCGAGCATTTCCTCCTCGCGTTTTATCTTCTTCATTTCCTCCTGAAGCGATTTGTATTTCTCAACGCCTCTTTCTGTTACCGCTCCCTTATATATTTCAAGCTGATGAGCGATTTCCGCCTTTGATTCAGCTCTGTCCGTATTTTTCCACTGCTCTTCAAGCGCCTTTTCCTCATCCTCATACTGATTTTTTGTGTCCCTTATATAAGCCTTTTGCTTTAAAAGAAGCTCATCCACCTGCGCCATTTTAGCATCATATAAATTAAGTGTGGCCTCCATCGTATCATCTCTGTATTCCTGCCAGCCTATATGCTTTCCATCAAACATCTGCTGTATACGCTCTATGCTGCGCTCATAAAACTGAACCGGACTGTCTCCGGCCTCCTGCCAGTCATCATATGTATCTCGGATATTTTTCCAGTTTTTCGCGTCGCTTTTCCATTTCTCATACACGCCGTAACTTTTTTCATTCTCCAGCTTGCCTATTTTCAGGTCAACACCTGCTTTATATTCATAAAAATCATTCCATATTGCTTTCATTTCATCAGCGCTGTAAAGAGTCGACGCGGCCATCTCAGACACCATTGCATTATAATTTTCCTTCTGACGCTGATACGCCGCGATTTGCTCATCCACACCGGCGCCGTTTACCTCAACCTGATACTTTATCCACGCGTCAGAATTCTTTTTATAATCTGAAAGAGCTTCTGCGCTTTCCTGCTTCTGCGCTTTCCATATTTTCTGCTGCGCAGCAAATACTTCCTCCTGAATCTCTTTCACAACCTCGCTGTCATAGGAAAACTGCTCCATAAGTTCATTCCACCGTGCAAGCTCTTCCACAGGCGACATATTATGCGTCTTCTTATAATGGTTTAAATCAGCTTTTTCAAATTCATAGAATTCATTATTTTTACCTCCGGCATAATGCGGTAGACCCATACCCTTCATAATTGCTTTTGTCTCGTCAGCGGTATAAACCCTGTCTCCTCCGGACAGCGGTACAATAACATCACGTCCGCTGAACATCATAAGAGAACCGTTATGCTCAACAAGCTCCCTAGGGTCGCTTTTACCTCTTTCATCATTAATGACGGCAAGGCCTTCATCGGCATTACGCGTACCGCCTGCGAGAGCTGGCATACCCGCAACATTATACCGCACAGAGATTGTAACTGTCTTATCTGAAATACTGTTGATTTTAGCTCTTGCTGACTCAACTCCCGCGGCTGTATTATCAGCCGCGGTTAAATTAATTTTTGCCTCTTTTCCGCCAAAATCCGTCATCACCTTACCGGCAGATGAATTGAGACGCGCTATCGCCGCTTCTGCCGCGCTAAGTGAGCTTAAAAGCCCTGACGCGTCACCGGTTATACTGACAGATAAACTGGCCGCCTCTGCCATAATCATACCTCCTCACCGTAAAACATTCTCAAATGCTCATTTTTATATTCCTTCTCCGTATCATCCTCCATAGCGTCAAGCATACGGAACATAACCCACGGATTTTGTCTGCCCACCTCGTCAGGCAGCAAATGATGGCACTGGAACAAAATAGGATAAATATCTCTCAAAGTGCCTCTGCCGCCTGACGTCACCCGTTTTTTGCGCTTAGAGCGTCTACATAAAAGCCCCATAACTCAATGCACATCTTTGCTCTTTCGCCTATATCCAGACTGTCAATAATATCCTGTGTGGCTTCTGTCCCCTCAAACATATAATCCACCGCTTCACGGCAGATATTCAAAGGACCGTTTTTTTTATCGTCATTATGCGCGTCATTTATAATACACATAGCCTCAAAATCGAACGGCTTTGAAATATATTTCTGTTTATCTTTTGTAAATGTCAATGTGTGCTGCATATTTTTCTCCTTTGTTTCTTATTACTAATTATTATCTAAAGTATAATGTTATTTTTATCAGGCGCGGTCACTGACCGCACCTGTAATTGCAAATATAATCAATAATTTTATCTTACTGTACTTCCGGATAATAGTTCATATCCGTAAACCAGTTTTCCTCAAAGCTCTCTCTTGAAATCCCCTCAGGCAGGTCGCTTTCGTCAAAGTACGCGTAATAATTATTATCAAAATCACGCTGAAGAGCCGTATATGTCGCTTTAGCCGTCTGTCTGTCAATACTTCCATTGGACGGTTTTGTTTTACCGCCCACATTTGAAGCAAAGCTGTATGAGCCTTTATAATATCTAACATAACGGTATGAACCGTCCGACTTTAATATTCTCCACGCAACGCCAAAGTAAACCGTCTTTGTATCGTTGCCCACCTCAACAACGCCATTTTTCTGTGTAAGACCTCTCCACATTGCGTCAACCTCAGGCGGAATGTCAGCGTTTGTTATATCATGTCCAAGCTTTTCAATATAGCTTGTTGTCTCATACGCGCCGTTATCCGCGTCAAACACGTCAGCTCCGCCGGCGTCTGTCGGCGTAATCTCGACAGTTCCCTTTAGGTTGTAGGCCTCGCCGTACTGAACGCCGCTTTCCGCGTCAGACATCAGTTTAAAAAATGTATACTTGTCCACACCGATTGTAGGTAATGGTCTTTTAATCATATATTCTTCCTCCGTTTATTATTTTTTTGTCTTAAGTAATTTTTAAAGCGTTTTAAGTTCATTTATAAAGTAAAGTACTTTTGAAATCTCATTGTTCTGTGATAAACCTTTTCATTTCTTTTGGGAACATCCATAGACATCTCCCTCGTCCAGCCGTCTTTCTCCATTACACTATTCACCCGCACAGAAATATCAGCACATTCTTTAGGAACCGCTGACCATATATCAACCTGTACATAGCCGTTTTGTATACACTCGCTGTTATCCGCATAAAAAGCGCCTTTTTCTTTAAGATTATAATAGCTTATAACCGGCAGTCTGTTAAATGCTTCCGGATACTGATATACAACCTTGCAGTTAAGCTCTGAAAGTGTTCTTTGGGCTTCAGTATTTATATCAATCATAAGCAAGTCCTCCTTAAATATCAGTTATTGCCTGAGCCATAGCCTCAAGCACTGCCGCTTCACTATCTATAAGAGACGGAATCAGATACGGCTGCGGAGACATTTTCGAGGTACCGAATTCAACATATGCGGCATAATCTGTGTCTGCGTAAATTTCCGCTCTTCTGCCGTCACATTCCGCTCCTATTGACTCTCTAAGTGTTCCGGTATCAACAGGACATGCCGCTTTCGCATTATCACATACACACTGCGCTCCCGCGGCAATGATTGTTTCTATACTTTCTGATAATCTCGCGGATACCTCAGATAAACCCCCGTCATATGTAATATCAATGCCCATCCTCAACACCTCTCATCACTGCGGTAAGACCTAAACGACATTTGTCACTTCTTACAATTCTATACCAGTCTCCGCTGAACAAAACATATCTTCCAGCTATTAAAATATCATTTTTATCCGTAAATATTTTATAAGCCTTGTTTTCCGCAAAGCCGTATTCACTGCTTTCCATATCTCCTCCACAATGCTGTACATCACACGCGATTGTCCCGATAAAATTTTTTTCGCCTTTTCTTTCGTATGTGTTTTCTTCTGCCTCATACACGTTTATTTCGGTATCATAAAATCTGTTAAACGGATTCATTGTCACTCTCCTTTACAGCAATATCGGACGGCAGCTTTACATTCCTTGACACAAAAGGCTTAAGACGCTCCGCGTATTCACTCAAAAAATTATTTTTTCCTTCCGCATATTCCACACGTCTTTCTCCCTCTGTAACAGATTTTACACCCTCCCGCATATTCAGCCGATAGCGCTCGGCAGTAAGCGTAGGAATAAGGCTGACAAGCGTACGAGGAAGCACATCAAGACGACAGTACGAAAGTACAGCGTTCACAGTATCATCAATCAGAAGCATAAGCAATTCATCATTTTTTTCATCTTTTATTTCCAGAAGCGTTTTCGCCGCATCAAGAATTTCTATTTTAGTGTCCTCCACAATTCACACAGCCTTTCTTTTTATTACGCGCCGGTAGCTTTTGAAGCCTCTGAAGTGCCTGCCGAGGCCGTACTTTTAAACACATAAATTGATTTTTTCTTATTATTGAGCACGAATGCGTCATAATACACTCTTCCCTCTACAAGCCAGCCATTTATTCCGGGAGGGTTATCATGAATTTTATACTCAGACAGCTTTACCGGAGATGTTGTGGCAGCCTGATTTACTATAATAAGCTCAACACCCTCAGGGAAATATGACGAAGGAACAATAACAACTGGAATACCGTCAACAGTACCCACCTGACCCTTTATAAGCATTTCCTGCGACATATCGCCGTTTCTTATAAAGCTTGAGTCCTCCTTAATATTTTTATAAAAACTTGGAGATACAAACGCGCAGCATCCCGCAAGCGGAACATTCTCTTCAATAAGCGCGGCTGTTCCTGTAAGGAATATATCATATGCCGTTGTTTTTGACACTGTTCCCGTAGCTGTAGTTCCCGCGCCGGCACAAATTTTTTCAAAACGATACTTGTCAATCTCAGGTATAACCACCTCGCGGAGTTGTCTCTGGAGAGCCGCCCCCGCCGCGTTTGACATCTGCGTATCATTATATGTCCCCCTGTCAATTGTAAATGTAAAACTCCTGTCCTGCGACATTGTCATTTCCTGTATAGTATTGTCCAGCTCCTGCGGAGTTCCGTAGCGACTTGTTCCGCTTACGGAATAATCATTCATCTTAGCCGTAGGAACACTGTATACATTAACTGTTTTCGCACCGACAAAATCATAATCATTATTTACTGCCTGTGAAGTCATTGATTCTCTGGCAAATTTTTCGTCAATTTTCTGAGCATATTTGCTTGCATAGTTTATAGCCATTATATTTTCATCCTTTCCGTATATAAATTACATTCCGAGTCCTGTTAAAAATGGGTCACCCGCTTGTTCGCTTTCTCTCGAAACACGCGGCGGATTTCCTTTTAGTCTGTGGGAAAGTCCGTCTTCAATCGCTTTCATGTATTCCGCCTTGAAAATGCTGATGTTTTCCATCATAACCTCTTTGTCATTATCAGCAATCATTCCCGCAAAGCTTACAGGAAGATTCTGAGCAGCAAGCTCCTTAGCCGCTTCAAATTCAGCTCTTTCACTCATATACTGCTGTCTTTCTGTCTCAAAATTCTTCTCTCTTTTATCCATTTCAGCTCTGGCCCTTTCCTCTGACGACATAGTCGCCAGCTTTGCGGCCTCCTCGCGTTCAGAGCTTATTCTAGCTTCAAAATCCTTTTCCCATAAGCCTCTTTCATTCTTAACAGCCTCACTGACATATTTTTCAATAAGTGATTTTAACTCGTTGTTTTTATGTCCCCCATTATTCTCGGAAGCATTATTTTTCTCTTTTTCATTTTCTTTAAGATTATTTAGTGTCCCTTTATTTTTTCTTTCGTTCATTTTTTCTGTAACTCCTTTCATAAAACATCACAGCGTAAAATATTTTAGCGTCCCCTTACTCTGACGCGGCATTCATATTTTCATTTAGCATGCGTTCCTTTGAAGCAAGCTGCGCTTCCTCCTTAGGGTCGCCGACAAATGAAAGCTGTGAAAGCAGTGTCTCGCTTGTGGCAATCCCTGACAGATTGCGTATCATCTGTGAAACCTCAAGCTCGTTAACCGGCAGATTTCTTGTAAACACAACGTCAATCCTGTGCATCGGAACGTATTCCATCGCGCCCTTTAGTGAAAGAAAATTCACATACAGCTCAAAGCGTCTTTTCAGTGATTTTGTAAAATACCGCTCCTTATTTCTCACATGCTGCTCAAAGCCCATAAGCTTATATTTTATCGCCACACCCGATAAATTTGTTCCAAAGGTTTGTTCTGTAAGGTCCGGTATCATTGAAAAACGATGTATATCCATTTTAAGACTGTTTTTCAGCACCTCAATATCACTTTCAGACATAACCTTTGACAAATATCTTGCGTCCGCGCCTTCATAACCCATAAGTATTCGTTCCTCACGCAGCTTTCTGGCCTGCTCGCTGTCAATATCAATATTAGTCAGAAATAAAAACGCGTCCACAAACTGTTCTTTATCGTTCACTCTGTCTGACTCCAGAATATTATAGGCGTCTATAAGAGGAATAAGCTGTTCAAAATCCCCCTGCCTCTCCTCGTTATTACGATACTCCACAAGCGGCATAGCTCCGAAATAATGACGCTGCTTTTCCGCAAGACGCATATTCGAGAAGCTGTCGGTATCGTTTTCATATGTATAAATCATATTTGCATCGCAGACAACACAGCATACTCCGGTAATATTTCCGTCAATATCACGCTTTCTGTAATAATGTATGCCGTAAAGAGGCATTTCGCCAACACCCGCTCCATACACGATAAATGTGTTAGTCGGAGGCAGAGACACACTTTTAGGCTGCGACATATCATCCGCGCATATCAGTTCATATGCTTTACCGTAAATGCTCATATTTTTTTCAAGCTCGGCGTCAATGCTTGCCATATCCTGAACGGAAAAGCTATTCTTAACCGCCTCAATATCATACCCGTCGGAACAGGTATATGAAACAGGATTACCCACAAGATAGCTTTTCGCAATATCAACTATATATTTTGCATGATTGCATACTACCCTGTTATTTGCGACAGCTCCGCTGTAACGCCGGCGTTCGCATATAGCATGCTTTCCTATATAATAATTATATAATTTTTCATATCGCTCCTGCTCCAGAGCATGCCTTGAAATCAGCTTGGCAAGTATTGTACCGGTAATACCGTCCTTTAGAATTTCTTCATCAATAATCATTTGTACATTCCTTTCTGTAAACTTAATACTATATGTTCAGTTCACTTCTTTTGATAATTCTTGCTTTTCTGTGATTAATTTCCTCTTCCAGCGCGTAACGCACGGCATCAATAGTATGATTGTTTTTATCGGGATAATCTGACCTGAATTCACCGTCTGTACCGCGCTCAAGCTCATACTCAGAAAACTCTCTTGCCGCATTTGGACATGTGACAGGGTCAATAATAATTTTCCTGAGTCCCTGCAAAAAATGTATTCCGTACTCAATACTGTCAGGACCTTTTTTAGCGCCTCTTGCTCTAAGTCCAAATGACCTTAAATCATTTATACTCTTCGGCTCCGCGCTGTCACAAATAATTATCCTGTCTGTAAAGGCTTTTTCATAGATTTTTTCCGCGGCCGCGCTGTTGCTCATTCCCTTCGCGTAAATTTCGTCCAGAATAAATAAAACATCGTTATGAAAATAACATACCATATATACAAAGGGGTCAGCCGCAAATCCAAAATCTATTCCGCATTTCACATTATCAAACATATTTCTTTCAGAATCCGTAATTTCGCGTATATCAAGATTATCAAAAATCTCTCCGCCGGTACCTGTAACTTCACCGAGATATTCATGCCTGTACCTATCAGGATATAACTTTTTTAGATACTCTGCTTCCAAAAAAAATTGTTCTCCCAGCCACTTACGAGGCACATCAAGGTAAGTACTTTTATGTATAAGCATATCGTCTCTTTCATTAAGAGCTTCACGATTCACCCAGCTGCGACGGTTTTGAGGAGGATTATATGAATAGAAAACAGTATATTTTTCACCGCCGCGCATCATTGATTGATTAATTGAGCGAATTTCTCTCATTCCGTAAAATTCGTCCAGCTCCTCATACCAGATATATCTTATATAACCGTTTGTTACCTTTGTTGACTTTAGCTTCTGCACCTTATCCGCACCGCGGAACAAAATTTTCTGTCCCGTTTTTTTATAAATCATTTCAGGGATGCTGGGTTTTATATCCCATAAATCTGATACTCCCAGCTTTTCTATAGCCCATTCCAGCTGTGCGAACACGCTGTCACGCAGATATGCTCCTACCTTTCTCAAGGCAACAGCATTTGTAAGAGGATTTTTCATTATTCCGAGGATAATTTCAATACTGACAAAGCTTGATTTTGTCGACCCTCGTCCGCCGCAAAGCCAGAAATGCGTATAATCCTCTATAGACATATGTACTGTATAAAAGGCAGGCGCAATAATCAAATCAAGACTGCGTTTTTCTGATTTTTTCCGCAATGTTATCCACAATCACAACATCACTGACTTCATTCTGATGTCTGTCTCCAAACATTCCGTAATACTTGCCCAGAAGCTCCGCCGCCTTAAAGGAATCAGAAAATTTTATATTTTCCTCGGCATAGCCCTCCTGCCGCATTACATCAGTAAAAAACTCCAGAATTTCTTTTTCATCAGCAATAGTTATAATTATCATTCCTTTCATTGTAATAAAGAAATAAAACACCGTAATCTAATACACAGTTCATTTTCATATCACTTCCTTTTAAAATAAAACATCTGTCCTGTACACACATTCACTGCAGCCTATACATTCCTCATCCTCATCCATATAATAGAATTCAGGCGTTTCAGCTTTGCATACAGGACATACGCTTACATGTCTGTCATCACAGCTTCCGTAATTTTCCGTACGCTCCATTTCCATTGCAAGAAGCGCCATCGGGTCATCATTTGTATAAATCATTTGTACTCCTTTCTATCTTTTTCAGATACTTTCGCTTTAAAAATTTTTATCATAAGTGCCGGCTATTCCTTAAGATATTGTGATTATATCATAAAAAGATACTTTAGTCAATACTTTGTATAATTTTAGGATACTTTGTACAATATTCTGTTGTATTTTCAGATACTTTTTTGTTTATCTATTGCAAAAAGTTTCAAATTATGATACTATATATATGAAAACTAATAAAATCTCATAAATTATCAATATACATATACAAAACACCTGACTGAAAAAAACAAAGGAGAATATTATATGACTACAGGAGAAAGAATTAAAAGACTTCGCAAGGAACATAATTTAACTCAGGAAGAGCTTGGAGCACATCTGGGCATACAGAAAGCCGCGATACAAAAATATGAAAAGGGTACTGTAACAAACATTAAACGTGACTCTCTTATAAAGCTTGCGCAAATTCTGGACACAACACCGGAATATCTCTTAGGCTGGGAAGACACACCATCTAATATTGAAGCCTTTGACACGTCGGATTTTATAAATATACCTATAATAGGCAGAGTTGCCGCCGGTACTACCTGTTTTGCAGATAATAATATCGTAGATTATGAACCGGTACATAGAAGCAATATAACAAACGGTGAACAATACGCTTTTTTGAGAGTTGTGGGCGACAGTATGTATCCTGTATTTATGGAGGGTGACCTTGTGCTTGTGCGCTGTCAATCCTCCGTAGACAACGGCAGCTACGCAGTAGTTACGATTGACGGCGAGGACGGCGTTGTAAAAAAAATCATATATGGAAATGATTTTATTGAGCTTCATTCCATAAATCCGATGTACCCGCCGCGGCGTTTTGAAGGTGAGGAGGTTCTGCGAATACGTGTATTCGGCCTTGTCAAGGAAATTAAAAGAAAATTTTAGAAAAAAACGTTAAAAACGGAACAAACACAGATAAATTTACGTCTAATTAATATATAGATAAAAAGGAGCATAATATTGTATCAGTACAAAACTCTCAGCAACGGGATACGAGTAGTTGCGGAAAAAATCACATATTTAAAATCCATTTCTATAGGCATATGGGTTGGAAACGGTTCAAGATACGAAAGTAAAAGAGAAAACGGTATTTCTCATTTTATTGAGCACATGCTATTTAAAGGAACACAGAACCGAAGCGCCGCTCAGATTGCGGGTGAAATAGACGCGGTCGGAGGGCAGCTTGACGCTTTTACCACACGTGAATACACTTGCTTTTATACAAAAACTCTTGACGAGCATATTCCGATAGCATTGGACATACTTTCCGATATGCTCCATAATCCCAGACTTGACGCGGGAGATATGACTCTGGAAAGACAGGTTATAAAGGAAGAAATACGGATGTATGAGGACAGTCCTGAAGACCTTGTATATGATTTGTCGTCATATGCCGTTTGGGGCGATACTCCGATGGGCAGGACAATCCTTGGCACATATGAAAGCCTTGACGGAATAAATCCCGATATTATGCGCTCATATATGCATAATCATTACACAAGCGCCAATACTATAATATCAGTATCAGGAAATTTTAATGATAATTTCTTTGACCTGCTTGAAAAATATTTCGGTCAATCCGATATTACAGATACAGTTCCGTCACTTCCAGAAGCGCCGTATCTCAGCAGACGCAATATTGTGCGTACAAAGGATATTGAACAGGTACAGCTTGTATCAACCTTCCGTGGTATTGACGTAATGGATGAAAGTGTATACAGCCTTCTTGTATTCAATAATATATTCGGCAGCGGAATGTCGTCAAGACTGTTTCAGAATATACGCGAACAGCGCGGTCTTGTATACTCAATCAGTGCGGGTCACAGCGCGTATATCAATACAGGTGTATTTGATATATGCGCGGGAATGAGTCCGGAAAGTCTTGAAGAGGTAGCCTCGCTGATTTCAAAGGAAATAAATACAATAAAACGCTTTAAGCTTACAAAGGACGAGGTTGAACGCTCAAAGGAACAGCTCAAGGGAAATTATATACTCGCGGGTGAAAGCACAGGCGCAAGAATGCAGGGCGCCGGACGCTCACTGCTGCTCGGAAAACCCATATATACACAGGATGAGGTTATACGCAAAATTGAAGCGGTAAATACCGCCTCCGTCGCGGACATTATCGACTGCGTGCTTGACAGCAGTACACTATGCGTATCTGCCGTCGGACCGGTTGATAATGTCGAAAACCTGTTTACACTCGATTAAAAATTACAAAAAAGATAAATTTTATATAAATTTTTTAATTAAACACTTGCAATTTGCTTGTTTTTGTAATATCCTATATCTAGTGGATTGCTATGTATAATACAATGAAAGGGTGAATAATCATGGAATTTAACGAGACAATGAAAATCAACCTTGAGTTCGACAAGGAACAAGAGGTAAAAGAAATAGTTTCTAAAGTATATGAAGCTCTGAAAATTAAAGGCTATGACCCTATCAGTCAGATAGTCGGATATATTCTTTCCGGTGACCCGACCTACATAACCAGCTACAACGGTGCGAGAGGTCTTATCGTCAAGATTGAACGTGATGAACTGCTTGAAGAGTTCGCAAAGACCTATATCAGAACACTTTAATATACTGCAAAACAATACTATGAAAAATATCTAAAAGACAAGGGTGTCAAAGTATCCTTGTCTTTTTATTTTTTATGAAAGATAATAAAAAGTGTTGAATTTTGAATAAAAACAGTATATAATTAAATAGCATTAGAATTTTTATACAAAGCAAAGGCGTTTTGTTATTTGAGGGAGTGTAAAAATTATGCAAAAAGACAGAAGAATTGGTGAGGAATGCGGAGTATTCGCTATATATGACCCTGACGGTGAATGCGCGAAAAACACATATTACGGACTTTACGCGCTTCAGCACAGAGGACAGGAAAGCTGTGGCATAGCGGTTAACAATAATCGTAATATTACACATTACAAGGATATGGGGCTTGTAAATGACGTGTTTAATGATAAAATACTCACCAAGCTCAGCGGCACAATGGCAGTGGGGCATGTCCGCTATTCCACGACGGGAGAAAGTATGCGTGAAAACGCGCAGCCGCTTGTTTTGCGGTACAGCAAGGGCAATATTGCCATTGCACATAACGGAAATCTCGTTAACAAAGATACTCTTGCTCGTGAGCTGAGTATTACAGGCGCTATTTTTCAAACAACAACCGATACAGAAATGATTGCGTATACCATAGCCAAGGAACGGCTCAAATCAGGAAGTATAGAAGCGGCTGTAGAAAAATCAATAAATCGGCTTATCGGCTCATTTTCACTTATTGTTATGAGTCCGCAAAAGCTGATAGCGGCACGCGACCCATGGGGGTTCAGACCGTTATGCATGGGCAGAAAAGGAAACGCTGTTATCTTTGCTTCAGAAAGCTGCGCTCTAGACTCCATAGGCGCAGATTTTGAGCGTGATTTGCTGCCTGGTGAAATTATAATTGTAAAAAACGGCGAAATCAAAAGCATAACAACACATACAAACAAAAAACCTCATTCAATGTGTATATTTGAATATCTTTATTTTGCCCGTCCCGACAGTATAATTGAGGGACAATCCGTGCATGACTCGCGAATGCTTGCAGGTAAATATTTAGCGCAGGAATATCCGGCTGAAGCAGATGTAGTAATAGGAGTGCCGGATTCCGGACTAAGCGCGGCAATGGGCTTCGCCAAGGAATCAAAAATCCCGTACGGCATCGGCTTTGTAAAAAATAAATACATAGGCAGAACCTTCATTCAGCCGTCACAGTCAATGCGTGAAAATTCGGTAAGAATCAAGCTGAATGTTTTAAAAAGTACCGTGGAAAACAAACGTGTTGTTATGGTAGATGATTCTATTGTCCGCGGAACGACTTCAAAAAGGATTGTAAAGCTTCTAAGAAGCTTCGGCGCGAATGAGGTACATGTACGCTCGTCAGCTCCGCCGTTTATGTGGCCGTGCTATTTCGGAACTGACATTCCGTCCCGTGACCAGCTTGTGGCGTGTAAATACAACATGGAAGAAATACGGAAGCTTATCGGCGCGGACAGTATAGGATTTTTAAGCACAGACGCGCTGAAAAAAATTATTCCCGACGCGCGCTGCGGTTATTGTGACGGATGCTTCAGCGGCAGGTATCCTGTTGATATACAGACAGAATAATAAAACAATTCAAAATAAATTTATAACAAAATAAGAAAGGGGCTTTTTATGGGAGGTATATTCGGCGTAATAAGCAAAAAAAACTGCGTATTGGATTTGTTCTTTGGTATTGACTATCATTCACATCTGGGAACAAAACGCGGCGGCATGGTAGTGTATGGTAAGGACGGCTTCAACCGTTCGATACATAATATTGAAAATTCACCGTTCCGCACAAAATTTGAACGTGACGTGAATGAAATGGAAGGTAATTCAGGCATAGGCTGTATTTCAGACAACGAACCCCAGCCGCTTATTGTGCGTTCGCATCTGGGTAATTTTGCGATTACTACCGTAGGACTTATAAGCAATACGGACGAGCTTCTGGAAATGGCTTATAAAAAGGGCAATCCGCATTTTCTTGAGCAAAGCGGCGGCAATATTAACCAGACGGAGCTTGTCGCGTCTATAATCAATCAGGAGGATGACATTGTCAAGGGTATTCAGCTTGCGCAGAGCGTGATAAAAGGCTCAATGAGCATGCTTGTACTCACTCCTAAAGGCATGTACGCCGCGCGTGATAAAATGGGTCGTACGCCTATTATTATCGGTCATAAGGAGGACAGCTTCTGCGCGTCCTTTGAAAGCTTCGCGTATCTGAATCTTGGTTATACGGATTATAAAAACCTCGGCCCCGCTGAGATTGTTTTTATAACACCGGACGGCGTGGAAACTGTTTCACCGCCTGCCGATGAAATGAAAATATGTACCTTCCTCTGGATTTACTACGGATACCCGACATCATGCTATGAAGGAATAAACGTGGAAAATATGCGTTACCGCTGCGGCGAAAAATTAGCGGCACGCGACAGAGAGGACGGCAATGTAAAGCCTGATATAGTAGCAGGTGTGCCTGATTCAGGTATTGCTCATGCCATCGGCTACGCGAACAAATCAGGTATCCCGTTCGCAAGACCATTTATTAAGTATACACCCACATGGCCCCGTTCATTTATGCCTCCAAGTCAGATGCAGAGAAATCTTATAGCAAAAATGAAGCTTATTCCGGTGGAAGAGCTTATTCATGATAAAAGCCTTCTGCTCATAGATGATTCCATTGTACGAGGCACACAGCTCCGTGAAACAACAGAATTTCTGTATGACAGCGGAGCAAAGGAAGTGCACATACGTCCAGCGTGTCCTCCCATTATGTTTGGCTGCAAATATCTGAATTTTTCACGCTCAACATCTGAGCTTGACCTTATTGCGAGACGGATTATAAAGAAACGCGAGGGTGACGATGTTCCGAAAGAAGTGCTTGAGGATTACGCGAACCCAGAAAGTCAGAATTACAAAGAAATGCTGAACGAAATTTGTCAGGAACTTAATTTCACTTCGCTTCGTTTTCACAGACTCGATGACATGATTGAATCCGTCGGCCTGCCTGAATGTAAGCTCTGCACATACTGCTGGAACGGAAAAGAATAATTAAAAAGAGAGATTAAGGAAATGATTACTGATTTAACCGAGGGAAAGCCCTCAAAAGTATTATGGAGCTTTTCAATACCAATGCTGTTAAGTGTGGTATTTCAGCAGCTTTATAATATTGTTGACAGTGTCGTAGCCGGAAAATTTGTAGGCGCCCGCGCATTAGCCGCAGTGGGCGCTTCTTATCCGATTACGATGATTTTTATGGCAGTTGCTACAGGCGCGAATGTTGGAGCGGCGGTTATAATTTCGCAGTTTTTCGGCGCGAAAAAATTTGAAAAGCTGAAAACCTCAGTTTTTACCTCTGTCATTTCAATAGTTGTTCTTGCGGCGGCGTTAACAATATTCGGAATTATATTCTGCGGCAGTATGCTGAATATGCTGAATACACCAGAAGAAATTTTTGAAGATTCGTCACTGTATCTGAATATTTACATATACGGCCTTATATTTTTGTTTTTATATAACATATGCACCGGCATATTCACTGCTCTGGGCGACAGTAAAACTCCTCTGTATTTTCTTATAGCGTCCTCTGTGGGAAATATTATTCTTGACCTTGTTTTTGTAATTACATTTAATATGGGCGTTGCCGGAGTTGCGTGGGCGACCTTTATGGCTCAGGGACTTTCATCACTGCTCGCGTTTTTTGTAATGCTTAAAAGGATAAGAGCTATAAAATCCGGACAATATAAAAAATTCTCATTCTCTATGCTTGGACGTATTTCACGCGTCGCAGTTCCGAGTATTTTACAGCAAAGCTTTGTATCAGTAGGAAATCTATTTATACAAAGCCGTGTAAATAGCTTCGGCGCAGACGTAATCGCCGGATACAGCGCGGCAATAAAGCTGAACACTTTTGCGATAACAAGCTTCTCGACACTTGGAAACGCAATGTCCAGCTATACAGCGCAGAACATAGGCGCTCAAAAACTGAAACGTATTCCTCAGGGGCTAAAAGCCGGAATAATTATGCTTATTGTAGTAGCAATACCATTTTTTATCGCTTATTTCTTCTGCTCAAACGCTATGATGAATGTATTTGTAAACAGAAGTGAAACAAATATCATAGACGCGGGAAAAATTTTCCTCAGAATAGTCGCTCCGTTTTATTTTATTATAGCGATAAAGCTAGTAGCGGACGGTATACTTCGCGGCGCCGGACTTATGAAAGCATTTATGACAGCAACATTTTCAGATTTACTTCTGCGCGTTGTGCTTGCGTATGTTCTGTCATACACAATGAATTCAGAAATCGGAATATGGCTGTCATGGCCTGTAGGCTGGACTATAGCGATGATTCTTTCATGCGTATTTTACGGGCAGTATTATAAAAATATTATAATAAAAAACAGATAACAGATGTTATCTGTTTTTTTATCACTCATCTTCAAAATATTCTTTAACAGCGTATAAATACTCTGAAACTGTTTTTAAAATTCTTCTCGCCGTAATATGATAATACACAGCTAAATATATTTGACATGTCATCGCCTTTTTCTTTGTTTTCTTCCTTTTATTTGGTTATTACAGTAAAGCTTAAACTTACGAAGAAGCTGAGTATTCCACAAAAAATTAAGTTCTCCATTGACTGTTTTAAGAAGTTTCCAAAAAGGTGAATCAAAATCTCTCCTTGGGATTTTTGCTTCTTTTTACCGCAAAAAGAAGCAAGCTACATACAAAAAATACAATAATACCGTAAAAAAAATAATATGCTTTGTTCATAGAAAAGCACAATAATACAGGAAAAAATTTCTTTCATAAAAATTTGTATTTTTTTGCAATAATTGACTACTCCGGATTGTATAATATATGTATTTGCAAATACGGTAAGTAACAGAAAGGAGCGAACAAAATGACCGACAGCGAAAAGCAGTACTTTTCGAATATGTATGAAGCATACGCAAAAGCTGTTTACGGCGTATGTCTATTGTATCTCAAAAACAAAGACGACGCTGAAGAAGCAGCTGGCGAAGCGTTTATACGGCTTATGGAAAGTAAGCCCGAATTCAAAAATGACAGTCACGCGAAAGCGTATCTTATAAAGACTTCTGTTAATATATGCAAGAATTTATTAAAATCTGGCTGGAGGAAAAATGTAGTCCATGACGAGGATGTACTAATGTACATGACCACCTCTGAGGAAAGAGGTATCATGGAGGAAATTTTATCACTGCCCCCAAAATACAGGGTTACATTATACATGCATTATTATCAGGGCTACACGGCACAGGAAATTGCCGATATTATGAATATATCTCTTTCGGCGGTACTGTCCCGTCTGTCACGCGGGCGCAAACGGCTGAAGGACATTTTAACAGAGGGAGGTTTTTACTATGCATAACAGCGATTTTGAAAATATATTTTCCAAAATTGAACCCGATGACGCTCTTAAAAGCAGAATAATGGATAGAATGGAGAATGGCGAAATGAAAAAGAGTACGCGCAATAATATAAGACGCATGGTTGCCATAGCGGCTTGCGTTGCTATAGCAGGCATAAGCACAGCATTCGCGACCGGCAGTGTTATTTCTTACTTTCAGTCGGATAGAGCCGTTGATATTACCAGTATGGAAGCGCTTGCCCAATACAATGACGAGGTAGGCGCTACAGTGTCTAACTTCGGATATACGCTGACGCTTGATAATCTGGCGACTGACGACAACTTTATGCATATTTTCTACACGCTGAAAAAAGACAACGCCGCTATGACAGAGGAAGATTATTATAATTTCTGGTTCCTCTGCCGTATAAACGGAAAACTGGCAAATTTTGGTAATCACAATGAGGAAAAAGCTTATACTACAGAGGACGGAGCCTACAGGGGCGTCATCAAGCTGAACATAGCTGATATGGAAGTCCCTGACACCTTTACGCTGGAAATGTACAGCGAGCCGGTAACAATGACAAAGGAAAACAGCAGCTTTGAGGGAGATTACCTCTTTAATGATAACACCGTTCTTACAGACGATGACAAGGCAAAGCTTTTATATGTTTCAACTACGGCTAAGAAATCAAGCGTTGAAACAAAAAGCGTTGTAAAAGAGGTAAACAAAAAGTTCCCGTTCATATATTATGATGAAATTTATGATGAGAACGGTAATGAATCTTCAGTAGAAAAGCAGGGCGAGGGAGAAATTTCAAAGGTTGTATTCTCTCCCTTCGGAAGCCAGCTTGTTGTAAAGGACAGATTTGAAGGCTATGGCGGAATGAAAGTAAGCGGCAGCGCAATATTTGACGAGAACGGTCAAAGCTTGGATGTTCTTAACACTGATTTAAGCGGAGGCAGAGTAGGCATCGACTGTACAAACAAAATTGAATTCCTGAAGGCTGACGCGAATACAAAAGCTCTTAAAATTGTTCCTTTAAAGAATACTATGAGTTATAATGATGAAAAAACTACAGTTCAACAGATTGGCACATATCCGCTTACCTTTAAGACAAGCGATTACGGCAGTGTTGTTGTAACAAATATACGCTTCTCGGACGGCGCTTTTGAGATTGACTATTACAAGGACGGTTTCTCACTGTATGACCCGGCTTTCCATACAATGGATAAGGACGGAAACATCATAGAGCCAGGCGGTAAATTAGGCTGCTTATTTACTACAATAGTGCATCATGACACGAACTCATACACTGCTAAATACGAATATTGTGGCGAATATGACGAAAACGGAAACATACTACCGTTTGACATGAGTACTATCAGTAAAGAAAAGCTTGAGCAGGCGTTTACACATCTGAGCATAAATTATTATGATTTTGAACTGGATTACGATAACGCAATTGACATTGACCTGAAATAAATATGTCATTTAATACACCTGAAATATCTATTTGCAATTCACTCACAAGGGACGCTCAATGAGCGTCCCTGCTTTGTTTCTTATGTTTTCTCAGCTCACGAAAAAATGATGATAAAATCTCCGCGCATTCTTTTTCCATTATACCGCCGATAACATTGACATTATGATTAAATAATCCGTTCTCAAACAAATTCACATTACTCCCCGCGCAGCCAGATTTTTTATCATAAGCGCCAAAATACACATTATTAATACGCGCGTTTATAATAGCTCCGGAACACATCGGACACGGTTCAAGCGTAATGTATATATCACATTCAGGCAGTCTCCAGCCACCTAGCTTACGGCACGCCTTATCTATCGCCGTTATCTCCGCATGCATAAGCGCATTCTTTTTTGTTTCCCGCCTATTATAGCCGCGCGCTATAATTTTTCCATGCTGTACAATTACCGCTCCAACAGGTGTTTCACCAATTTCAGCGGCTTTTTTTGCCTGCGCCGCCGCCTCTTTCATAAACTTTTCTTCCATAATTTTCTCCGCATCAGTTTTTATGTATTTTATCATATTCATGATAAATCTGTCAACAAATACAAATTTTTAAAATACCTCTTGACAAATTATACTATGTATTGTATAGTATTATGTGAAAGGGGGCATTGCATATGGACGCACAGCTCAAACGCGGACTGCTTGACGTCTGCGTTTTAACAGCAATTAAACATGAAGATTCCTATGGATATAAAATTATCAAGGATATTTCACCGTACATGCCAATATCTGAATCCACATTGTATCCTATTCTGAAACGTCTTGAAAACGCCGGATTTATCACGGTATACAGCGTGGAGCACAACAGCCGTCTAAGAAAGTATTATCACATCACAGAGACAGGTATAAGAAAAATATTTGAATTTCTTGAGGAATGGAAGGACGTCATGAAGGCGTATGATTTTATAAAGGGGTGTTATGACAATGACAAAGAATGAATTTTTAGATAAACTGAGAAGCGCGCTTGCCGGACTGCCTCAGGAGGAAATAGAAAAGACAATTGATTACTACTGTGAGATAATTGATGACGCTATTGAAGACGGCGAGGATGAGCAAAGTGTTATCAGCAGAATGAGTATAGAAGATATTGTAGAAAAAATAATAAATGAAACTCCAATACGCAAATTTGTACAGGAAGATGTAAAACGCCGTAATCTGAGCGCGTCATTTATAATACTTCTTATTCTTGCTTCGCCGATATGGTTTCCTGTTCTGACAGCATTACTGACTGTCGCATTTACATTCTATATAGTTATATGGACAATTGTAGCGGTATTGTTCATTGTATTTGCCGCTCTGGCTGTGAGCAGTGTAGCCATGCTGATAGCAGCGCCTCTGATGACAATAGCACGCCCAATTAAGGCAATGCTCGCGTTTGGTCTTGCGCTGGCCAGTGCAGGTATGGCAGTGTTCATGTTTTATCTGTCAATATTCTGCGCAAAACTGACAATCAAATTCACGCTGTTAAGTATAAGAGGCATAAAAAATGTTTTTATAAAAAGGAGTGACGCGAGATGAAGGTAAATAAAATATTAATTACAACAGCTGGACTGTTTATATTAGCGGGAATAATAATTGCAGGTATAGCTATTATGCTGACAGCTAAATCAGCGGAACCCAACGCGCGTATGGAAACACGGGAAATAAGCGAAAAAATTTCAAAAATAGATATATCCGCTGATATGAGCAACATAGAAATCATTCCAGCTATTGGTACAGATAAAATTACGCTGGCTTATTTTACAGACGATACAAACAAATATGACATATCATCGGACAACGGAACACTGTCAGTAAAATACGAAAAATTTAGTAAAGATAAAGCAAAATGGTATGATTATTTTTTCAGCTTTGATTTTAAAAGAGACCATGACATCCTTCTTCAGGTTCCGGAAAATTTAATTGCTGATTTTCAGCTTAACACCAACTATGGAGATATTGCGGCAAGAAGTATCACAGGAGGCAGTGTAAATATTCATACCAACCTTGGTGATATGGATATAAAACAGTGTAAATTTAAAACAATGGAATGTACAACTGACTATGGAGATATTGATATAGAACACTGTGTGGGCGATATACTTAAAAGCAGTACCGATTACGGAGATATTGATATGAAAGAATGTGTAGGAAAACTGGATTGCGGCACTGATTATGGTGATATTGAATTTAAAAGAATTTCAGGCGACAGTATATTAATGAATACCGCCTGCGGTAATATTGAAGGCAGCATTGACGGCAGAGAAACAGACTATACTATTAATACCAAAACAAGTCTTGGAGATAACAATATACAGAACAGAACAGGCGGAGAAAAGCTTTTAGATTTAAAAACAGATATGGGTGATATTGAAATAATTTTTCTAAAATAACATAGAAATAAAAAAAACAGAACGTAAAACAGTTATGCCTGAAAAATCATAAAAATAGTCCTATAACAGGACTATTTTTATGATTATATAAATTATCAGTATGAATATGAACCAAGGAATTTATAAAAAAACGTATTCTGACGTACCTTGTCAAGCGCGAAATAAATTCCGGCTTCATCAATATTGCCGTCTATGTCAATAAAAAACACATATTTACCAAGCTCATGCTTCATAGGACGTGACTCGATTTTTGTCATGTTAATTCCGGACTTTGCCAGAAGCTCAATCGCGTTATAAAGACTGCCGGGTCTGTTATCTATAGCAAACACAATAGAGGTTTTGTCATGCTCCGTTACAGCCATACACGGTTCTTTCTCAATAATAACAAAACGCGTCGAATTATTTGCTTCATCTCCGCAGTCAGGATAAAGAATTTCAAGATCATACAGCTTTGCACTGCTTGGAGACGCAATGCATGCTACAGAGCCGTCAGACAGAGCCGTTTTCTGAGCGGCAAAAGCAGTCGAATCGGCAAATTCAATCTTCGTGCCGGTAAATTCATATGAAAGAAGGCGAGAGCATTGTCCTATAGGCTGGGGATGTGATGTTATAATCTTTATATCTTCTTTTTTTGTTCCCCTTTTAACCATCAGATTTTGACTGATATGCAGAATATATTCACCTGTAATATATAAATCCACATCAAAAGCAAGCGTATCAAGAGTCAAATTCACACTTCCCTCAATAGAATTTTCAATGGGAACAATCGCCCTGTCTATCTCTCCTTTTTCAACAGCATTAATCGCGGCGTAAATCGTGGGATACTCTTTTAGCTTCTCACTTTCATGTGACCATTCTACTGCCGCCTGATGCGAAAAAGTCCCGCTTGGTCCCAAATAACCTAACATGTTCGATTTTTTAGCTCCTTTCAGCACACTGTTTACAAAAGCTCCTTCCCCACTGCCTTTGCAATAGGGTCAAGCTCCTTCATCAGTTTATCAAACTTCTCAGGAGTAAGCGACTGCTCTCCGTCTGAAGCAGCTTTTTCAGGACAATTATGTACTTCAATCATAAGTCCGTCTGCGCCGGCCGCTACTGCGCCCTTTGCGACTGCGGGCACGTATTTGTATGTTCCTGTGGCGTGGCTTGGGTCAGCAATAATAGGAAGATGTGAAAGCTCCTTTGAAACAGGAATGGCGCTTAAATCAAAAGTATTTCTGGTGGATGTCTCATATGTTCTTATACCTCTTTCGCAGAGAATAACATCCTCATTGCCCTCAGACATAATATACTCGGCAGCCATCAGCCATTCCTCCATTGTACAGGCAAGACCGCGCTTTAACAAAATAGGCTTATTGCACTTCCCCACTTCGCGAAGCAACTTAAAATTCTGCATGTTTCTTGCGCCTATCTGCATTACATCCGCATATTTTGCCACAAGCTCAACATCTCTTGTATCCAGCACCTCTGTGCAAATAGGCATACCAAGCTCCTGACCGCTGTTATACATTATTTTAAGACCGTCTCCCTCCAGTCCCTGAAACGAATACGGAGAAGAACGCGGCTTAAACGCTCCGCCTCTTAAAATATTTGCTCCTGATGCTTTAACGGCGGCGCTTACCTGTGTAAACTGCTCCTGACTTTCAATAGCGCACGGGCCGGCAAAAACGGCAAGCTGTTTTCCGCCTACAGTTACTCCATGACCTACATCAATCACCGACTGGTCTTTATGCAGTTCTTTTGATGCCAGCTTATATGGCTTCATAATCGGCACGACATTGTCAACACCGTCCATCATAAGTATCTGATTCATACTTAACAGACGCTTATCGCCTATTGCGCCGATAACTGTTTTCTTTTCGCCGTAAATCGGATGCGTCTGAAATCCAACGTCCGCAAGTATTTTCTCGACCGCGCCGATTTCCTTTGCGGAGGCGCTGTCTTTCATAATAATAATCATTTATATTCACATTCTTTCTTTAAATTAATTCTAAAATACAGTATAGCAAAAAAGTATATTTTTTGCAAGTTAATTTCCTACAATATCTGAAATATCAGCAAATACCGCCTCGGTTTTATATTTGTCTCCATCCTTGCATATCCTGTTAAAATAAAGCCGTTTTCCGTCACATGAAAACGACGGATTTGGATGCACCTGCAATTTCCATGTTATATATTCGTCATGAGGTATTTCAAGCACAGCAGCAGGAGTTTTATTTCCACGCCGGTATAGATATACATTAGCCGCATAGTCAGGGTAACACCTGTCACCGGCAAACCATTGTCTGTCCGCGCTGCCGTCCATATGATTTGATATGCCGCCCAGTATCTCCAGCTCTTCTCCGTCCTTAGAAAACCTCGCGATATAGCTTGTTTCCATTTCAATACGCTTTCCCTGATTGAATTGACGCGTCGCCATATATGTATCATCATCAAACCACAGCTGATGCACCGGTTTATCCGGAATAACATGAGCCTTACCTGTGGCAAGGTCAATACAGCCAAGAGCGCCGAATACTGGACAATCATCTACTCCCAGACGCATCATAACTGAATCAGCCGAAGGATTAAGCTGTACATGACTTACCGAAGCAGTATATTCATTAGGAGTAAGACCGTGCTCACGCACCATGCTTAATATATCTTGCTCCGAAACGATAAGCGTTATTTTACCGCTCATCACATCAAGAATATAAATACCGCATTTATCAATTTCAGGATAATCAGGATTTTTACCGATAAATTCTCTTGAAACGGAAAACGGATATTTTCCGCTCTCGGCACAGTGACTTTCTTTAGCGCATATTTCATATTTAACCTCGCCCGTATCAATATCCATAATACGGAATACAGGTAAATTATTTACGCTGTCACGGAATACAATCAGGTTTTCAGTTATAAACGAGGCAGAGGGGCCGTTATGATTACCGCAATTCACATCAAATATTTTTCTGTGATTTTCAAGATTTCTGTCACAAACCCATATTTCTGTTTCATTTTTCTCAAGGTCAGTCTTACGAGCATATACTATACGCCGCGCAGCAGGACTTTCAACCGTTCCTCCGTTCATACCAAGCAAGGTTGAATATTCACCTTCAGAGATTTTCCTAATTTCCATATATATCACCTCAATTGCAGATATTTTAATATTACAATTTTCTTATAAAAACAGACGCCGCCAAGAGGACAGCGCCT
This sequence comes from uncultured Clostridia bacterium, assembly GCA_910585795.1. Classification (GTDB taxonomy): domain Bacteria; phylum Bacillota; class Clostridia; order UBA1381; family UBA1381; genus Hominilimicola. The sequence goes on from CAJUFV010000171.1 coordinate 61,370, forward strand.
GTATATTTATTTCTTAAACTGCTTCGCAAGCTCCTTATCCTCTTTTGAAATCCTGTTAGATTCACGTATTTTACGCACGGCCATATTCTGTGTAACCGCGTTTAAATCATTATTTTCAAGGAACGCAAAAGTTTTATCGCGGCATTTAGCGGCGGCAGTGGCAACAAGCCAGCCCTGCATCATCTGCACGTAATAAAAATCTGAATTTACTGAATTCACATATTTTAAGACATCATCTATATATTCTTCAGTAAGATAGAATTCCAGCAGCATACCGAAGCCGTACCTTATAACCCAGTTATTATCGTTATAAATAAAATATTCTATATCATTCCAGAGCTGTGGCAGGAATTTTTTCATCCCTTTAAATGAAACTACATCGCATGTTTCCCAGCTTGTAATCTTATCCGCATATGTCTTTATATATTCAAGCATCTGCGAATAATCACATTTCACAAGCGCCATTACAAGTCCCTCCAGCATAATTTCTTCACGGTATACGCCCTTTTTACATTCCAGAAACTCAGCGTAATTACCCTTTGAAATCTCCTTTGCCGTCTGACGCAATAAAGGTATCCTTATCCCCAATGAAGCCCCCACCCCAGGGACGAGCGAATCACTGAAAGCCTTATACTTTTCATCCGCAATGGATTTAAGATAGTCCGTAAGCTCCTTATAATCCCTTCGCGTCCAATGCTCTCTTTTTAATTCCATAATTAAATATCCGCTTTCCTTACTGATTCAAATTCGCTTATAACCTCTTCCGACGGAGCTTTTGTCAGAAGTGATACAACAAATATACATATAAATGAAATTACGGCTCCCGGTATAATCTCATACACAGTGAATATAGCCGGAATATCCGCTCCCCATATCAAAGCCGGCACATACGCCCACAGAAGAGCTGTCGCGCCTCCTGAAATAACTCCTGCAAGTGCACCGTTTTCATTACAGCGTTTCCAGAACAGACTGCATAGAATAATCGGGCCAAACGCCGCACCAAAACCGGCCCATGCGTGAGCAACTATTTCAAACACCGATGAATTCGGGTCAATCGCCAGCACAAACGCAATAGCAGCAATTACTATAATAGCCAGACGGCTTATTAAAAGCAATTTTTTCTCAGACGCGTTTTTATTGAATATAGTATTATATATATCTGAGGAGAAAGAAGATGACGCGACAAGAAGCTGTGAATCAGCAGTCGACATAATTGCCGCAAGCACTGCTGCAAGCAGTACACCGGCAATAATAGTCGGGAACATATGCTGAATAAGCACCATAAATACCTTTTCACTGTCGGCAAGCATACCGTCCGCGCCAAGAACTCCGGCCGGAAGCTGTCCTGTAGCCATAAGTTGCTTTAAAAACGGATTCGCGAGCATACCGATAATAACAGCAAGAGCAAGACTTATAATAACCCATACCATGGCGATTATTCTTGCTGGCTTAATTTCCTTTGATGACCTTATCGCCATAAATCTTGTAAGAATATGCGGCTGTCCGAAATATCCGAAGCCCCATGCTATAGCGCTTACTATACCCATCGCTCCAAAGCCCTTTGTAATTCCCAATGATATATCTCCCAGCTGTGACCAGACAAAGCCCGTTCCGTTCAAATCTCTGTACATAAATACCGCGACAATAATTATCGCAAAAAACATAAGGAGTCCCTGAAAAAGGTCTGTCCAGCATACCGCTTTGAATCCGCCCAGATATGTATACACAGCAACTACTACAACACTTAATATAAGAGCCGGCAAATAGCCCATATCAAAAATATAATCAAACAGCTTTGCTCCGGCCGCAAACATTGACGACGTATAAACCGTAAAAAATATAAGTATAAACAATGCGGCAAACACGCGCAGAACATTTGATTTTGAACGGAAACGGTTTTGCAGAAAATCAGGAATGGTTATAGAATTACCGGCAATCTGCGTATATTTGCGAAGAGGCTTCGCTACAATAAGCCAGTTCAGATATGTACCTATCGCAAGTCCAATAGCTGTCCATGCCGCTTCCGTTGTACCCGCGCCAAGCAGATACGCTGTTCCGGGCAGTCCCATCAGCAGCCAGCCGCTCATATCCGATGCCTGCGCGCTCATTGACGTTACCCATATATTCATTCCTCTGCCTCCGAGTATATAGTCGGCATGGGTAGTATTCTTTTTATAAAAAATAAATCCCACCATTATCATTGCCACAAGATACAGCAGAAGAACTATACCCTGTATAATACTTTGTGATGTCATATTTTGATACCTCTCTTTTTTATAGTAATAGTAATAATTATACCAGAAAACGCATAATTTTGCAATATTTATTTTCTGTTATCCTCCCAGCCGAGATAGGTGGCTTCAAGTCTGTAGATAGGCATTCCGGCCTCTGAAAACCGCTGCTCATACTCCGTCATGACATTTCCTTCAAAATCCGAATTATGAAGGTCAAGACTGATATTTTCCAGCTTATAATTTTCCTGAGCAAACGAATTCAGAGAAAAATCAAACAATGCCTTATTATCTGTTTTGAACCATATATAATCTCCCTGCGTCAGCACAGATTTATAGCGGTCAAGAAAACGCTTATGTGTAAGACGGCGTTTAGCCTGCTTTTTCTTTTTCCAAGGGTCGGAAAAATTCAGATAAATACGGCGTATTTCACCTAATTCAAATACTTCTTCTATTTTTTCCGCATCCATATCCATAAACAAAACATTTTTAAGGCCGGCTGTTTTTGTTTTTTCCATTGCCATAACAATGACATCCTCAACCTTCTCTATCGCGATAAAATTAATATCAGGATATTTCCGCGCCATACCAACAATAAAATTACCTTTACCGCAGCCTATTTCGATATGAATAGGATTATCATTGCCGAATAAATCCTCCCATTTTCCCTTATATTCCCGCGGATTTTTTATCCATATGTCACTGCATCGCTCCATTCGAGCGTCACAGTTCTTTTTCTTTCTCATTCTCATAAAATACTGTACCTCAAATTTTATATTTACCGTGCAGTCTCACCACACAATAATCATGAATTATTTACCAAAAAACTCTTTCGCATAATTAACAGAAGAAAGAGCGTCCTTACAATACTTATCCGCGCCAATCATATCTGCATATTCCTGAGTAAGCACCGCGCCTCCTACCCATACCTTCGCATCCAGACCGGCATTGCGTATTGCCCTGATAGTTTCCTCCATGCTTACAACCGTTGTTGTCATAAGCGCGGAAAGCCCGCACAAATGAATATCATTTTCCCTCATAACCGTAACGATTGTTTCAGGAGGAACATCTTTACCGAGGTCATAAACATCATAACCGTAATTTTCAAGCAATACTCGAACGATGTTTTTGCCTATATCATGAATATCACCCTTAACGGTTGCCAGAGCAATTTTACCCTTACTTTCCTGAACTGCTCCGGAGCTTTGTATGTGCTCCTTTATAGCCTCGAACGAATTACTGACTGTTTCCGCGCTCATCATAAGCTGCGGAAGAAACATTGTGCCTTTTTCAAATTCACGTCCTACAACATTAAGCGCTTCCACAAGAATATTATTTATAATATCCATCGGGTCTGTTGTTTTAAGCTGTTTCACCGTTTCATTATAAGACTGCTCCTTAAGTCCTTTTATTATAATATCAAACAAAGGATTGACATGCTCAGTCTGTTCTTCTCCCTGAATTTCACGCGTCACCGTAATCTGAGATTTTGTTCCGGCATATGCGTTTATATACTCTTTGCAATCCTTATCGAAGCAGGACAGCGCCATAAATGCCCTGTAGGTATTAATCATCACGTCCGCGCAAGGATTTATTATACACGCGTCCAAACCGCTCTGAAGAGCCAGCGCAAAAAATGTTCCGTTTACAATTTCACGTCTGGGGAGTCCGAAGGAAATATTAGACACACCCAGCGTTGTGCATATCCCAAGCTCATCCTTAATTCGTTTCAGCGCCTTTATTGTCTCGGCAGACTCCGCCTGCTGGGCGGAAATTGTCAGTGTAAGAGCGTCCATAACAAGATTTTTTGATTTAATACCATAAGAAGCCGCCATATCACGTATATACTCTGCAATCTCAAATCTCTGCTCAGCCTTTGGAGGAATACCGTTTTCATCCAGACACAGACCGACAAGCACACCACCATATTTTTTTACTATAGGCATTATAGCCTCAATACTTTCCCTTTTACCGTTAACAGAATTTACCATCGGCTTGCCGTTATATATACGAAGAGCGCGCTCAATAGTAGCAGGATCAGAGCTGTCTATCTGAAGCGGAAGATTTACTGCCGCGCTTATTGCCTTCACTGCCTTTTCCATAGTGGCGCATTCATCTATTTCCGGCAGTCCGACATTCACATCAAGTATATGAGCTCCAGCGTCACGCTGAGCAAAAGCCTCACCCAAAATATAATTTATATCGCCGTTTCTAAGAGCCTCTTTAAATTTCTTCTTACCGGTCGGATTTATACGTTCTCCGACTATTACCGGCCCATTCCCCAGTACAACCGTTTTTGAATATGACGCTATAACCGTAATATTCTTTTCTTCAACAACAGGCTTATATTTACCGCACATCTCCACAAGAGAGCGGATATGCGCCGGAGTTGTGCCGCAGCAGCCTCCAAGGGCGGATACTCCCAAACGGGCCATTTGTTCACACTGTCTGCCAAACTGCTTCGGAGACACATTATAAACTGTTTCACCGTTTTCAATCTGGGGCAGTCCGGCATTAGGCTGTGCCATAATTGGTATTGAGGAAATTTCCGTCAGCTTAATCATCATTTCAGTAATCTGTTCAGGACCCAAACCGCAGTTAATTCCCACACAGTCGACATTCAGTCCTTCCATAACTGCGGACATCACAGCCACGTCCCCTCCCGTAAGAGTTTTATAGCTTTCATCAAAAGTCATTGTGCAGAAAACAGGGAGCGATGTGTTTTCCTTTACAGCCAGAACAGCGGCCTTCGCTTCAAGCGTATCTGACATTGTTTCTATAATTACAAGGTCACAGCCGCATTTTTCGGCAGTAACCGCAATTTCAGCAAACGCGTTATAGCAATCGTCAAAAGAAAGTCCGCCAAGCGGTTCCAAAAGCTTTCCGCAGGGTCCCATATCAAAAGCGACAAAACGCGGTTTATCATCTGATGAAAAACTAACAGCCGACTTTTTTGCTATACCAATTGCTGACGCGATTATTATATCCAGACTTATATCCGTTTCAAGCTTGAGCGGATTTGCGCCGAATGTATTGGCTGTTATAATATCCGCTCCCGCTTCAAGATATTCTTTGTGTATTTTTTCAACAATCTCAGGCCTTGTGATATTTAAAAGCTCAGGAATCTCTCCCGTGCCCATTCCGCTTTTTTGCAGCATAGTTCCCATACCGCCGTCAAAAAACAGCATTTTTTTACCGAGATATTGTCTTATATTCTCCATATGAGTTGTCCTTTCAGCTTATTTCTTTATCAATTTAACAAAACACACTATAATTAATAAACAAAATTCAATATTATTGTAAAAAATAAGTGTATTTTTGTGTTCATATAAAAATACATGCTCTTTTTTTATATACTTGTTCTTTACGTGGCTAGAAATTTTTTAGCAACTATCGAAGCAATGTATTTTTTAACGCGCGATTAAATACATAAGAAGAATGATTTTTACCAATTACACGTATTGCCTCTATGCGTGCCGCCAAACAAAATGTAAAACCTAAAATTATGAAAGGGCTGTTTTTAACAGCCTTTTCAAATATAAAAAATTCAATGCTTTATCAGAACAGATAACTTATAGACTCAACAATTTTCTCCGCGGTTTCCGGCTTATTCATCGTATACAGATGAATACCGTCCGTATCATTGGCAAGCAAGTCAATAATCTGGTCAACAGCATACGCAATACCGGCCTGCTTCAGCGCCTCCGGATTGTCCTGATATTTCGCAAACATACGAACAAATTTAGCCGGCATTGACGCGCCTCCGGACAAAACAGCCATACGCTGGATTTGTCCGGCATTTGTAAGCGGCATAATGCCGGCGTTTATAGGCACGTCTATTCTCTTCCGCGCACATTTGTCACGGAATTTATAAAATTCATTATTATCAAAAAACATCTGTGTGACAAGAAAATCCACACCGGAATCTACCTTAATTTTCAAATTTTCAATATCTTTCTCCTGTGTGGATGAATCCGGGTGACATTCAGGATAACAAGCGCCTCCCACACAAAAACCGCCGAATTGCTTTATATCCTCGACAAGCTCGCTCGCATATTTGTATCCGGGGAAAATTTCTCCATTATAATCCTTTGGTTTATCGCCGCGCAGCGCAAGAATATTTTCAAGCCCCTGTTCCCTGTATTCAATTAGCTGGTTAAGCACAGCTTCTCTTGTATTTGCTACACATGTTAAATGAGCAAGAGACGGTATTGACAGTTTATTTTTCATATGCGACGCCACCTGAGCGGTATTTTTTGAATTACTGCCGCCCGCGCCGTATGTAACGCTCATATAGTCAATCGGTAATACGGACATTTTATCTACCGCCGCTAAAACTGCCTCAAGACCTGAATCCTGCTTCGGCGGAAACACCTCAAAGGACAGAACCGGTTTTTTTCGCGTAAATATATCTTTTATAAACATTTTGAAAAATCTCCCCGCAATAAATTTATCATATCTATTGTTATTATAACAGTTTTGCTGTATAATGACAATAGATATAACTAAAATTTTAAGTCTGCATAAAATCATAAGACAGGCATACATATTATTCAATATGATTTTTCAGTCTTAACCAAGTAAAGAAAGGAATGAACTTATGAAAATACGCAAAGCAGTAATACCGGCCGCAGGCTTTGGTACAAGATTTTTACCGGCAACAAAAGCAGTACCCAAAGAAATGCTTCCCATTATCGACAAACCTACTATCCAGTATATTGTAGAGGAAGCTGTCAACGCCGGTATAGAGGATTTACTGATAATTACTTCACGCGGCAAAGACGCGCTTATAAATCATTTTGACAAGGCCTTTGAACTTGAAACTATTCTTGAGCGTGACGGAAAAGAAGAAATGCTCTCGGCGGTACGTGACATTTCATATAAAATAAACGTGCATTTTATTCGTCAGCAGGAGCAAAAAGGATTGGGTCACGCTGTTTTATACGCAAAAAGCTTTATCGGCCGCGAACCGTTTGCCGTTATGCTGGGCGATGATGTCGTAGTATCGGACAAGCCCTGTATAGGACAGCTTATTGAGCAGTATGAGCAATGCGGAGCAAGTATTCTGGGCGTTCAAAAAGTCGGTATGGAGCATGTTTCAAAATACGGAATCGTAGACTGTGAAAACGCAGGCGAAAGACTGTATACGCTTAAAGGCATGGTTGAAAAACCAAAAAAAGAAGATGCTCCCTCAGATATGGCAGTCCTTGGAAGATATATCATAACACCCGCTATATTCGACTGTCTCGAAAAAACACCAAAAGGCGCCGGCGGAGAAATACAGCTTACAGACGCTCTTGTAATGCTTGCAAAAAAGGAAAAAATATACGCTTATGACTTTATCGGAAAAAGATATGATATAGGCAGCAAACAAGGATTCTTACAGGCCACAGTTGATTTCGCTCTTTCAAGACCCGATTTGAAAGATGATTTTTCGGCATATCTTAAAAATATCACTCAAAAAATCTGATAAAAACAAAGGCAGTACAGATTATAAAAATACTGTACTGCCTTATGCCATAAAAAATTATTGAGAACATAATTAATTATAACTCAATTTTTGATTAAATCAATAGCATACAGCATATTTCGTCAGCAATAGCGCAAAATTTGTCAGCTTGTGTCAGATAAAGCCACGCAGTCACTTTATACAAAAGAAAAAAGTCACAGCTTTATCGGAAAACATATCCAACTGTGACTTTTTGTATATCATTACTATATTTTTGAGTGCAACGTACTTCTAATCCTTCCGTGATTTTTAACATATTTTATTAAAGCTCCATTATATTTATTTTGGTCATACCGTTTTCTATTTCCGCTACAGCATACGTTGCAGAAAAACGTATACTTCCGGGATTAATCATTGTCAGTCCGCAGTCATATGAGGTATACGGAATATGCGTATGGCCGAATACCGCAATATCAGCATTTTCCTTTTCCGCCGCGCCGCGCAAGGTTCGGTAATCCGACTCATATTTTACACGCTGTTCATGACCGTGAGTGATATATATGCGTACTCCGTCCACAATGACCGTCGTATACGACGGAGCGGACGAGAAAAAATCATTATTGCCTTTTACATAATAAATCGGCAAATCAGAATATATAGATTGAAGGTCCTCCGCGTCATTAGCATAATCCCCGGCATGAATAACCGCATATAAATTATCGCATGAGTTTATTATATCTAAACACCGGTTTATGTCACCATGTGAATCCGAAAAAATAAGTATTTTTTTCATATCTCAATATCCTCCTATTTTCAGAGTATAGCATACAATCCATATTTTGTCAAAATACGCTGTCGAAATATTTTTACCGCTCGACAACGAAAAACGACAAATTTATTCAATATGTAATGGTATAATATCCCTATTATGGTACAATACCCCTGTTGTGGAGGAGGATAAATATATGAGTCAGCCAGGGATAAAAGAACAAAGAAACATCGAGACGCTTCGAGCGCCTGTCATAAAGGATATCGGAATAAGCCTTCTGCTTCTGCTTGCTTCGCGGGCGTCGCTGCTTGGTATGTTTCCGTTTGGAGCAGCTTTTTTTGCGGCCTGCTTTGATAAAAGCATTGCTTACATAGGAATTACGGTAATTGCAGCCGCTCTTTTAACAACAGCCGGAAAAGCAGCTTTGGTCAAATATATGATTGCTGTACTGGTATTCTGGATATACACCAGATTTCGCACAAAAAACAATACTGTTGCGGACGCGGCCTGCTGCGGAGGCTCAATGTTTATAGGCGGACTGGCGTATCTTATATATAATTTTGCCGGCGTATATGACATACTTATTCTTCTTATTGAGTCCCTTGTGACCTCTGTAATGTTTATTATTTTCCAGAAGGCGTACGGACTAATGGAAAACCGACATAAACGGACTCAGACCGCCCAGGACGAGCTTATAAGCATCGCCATAAGTGTAGGTGTCATTATCACAGGCCTTTCTGGAATAGTATTTCCCCATAATATAAGCCTTGCCAATATTGTGTCAGTATATGCAGTAATGTGTATCGCGCTGCACGGAGGATTAGCGGCCGCTGGCAGCGGTGGACTTTGCATAGGCTTTATGTCATCTATGTCATCACCCGCGGCAGTGATTATGATGGGTATTTTCGGGATAAGCTCTCTTTTCGGAAATCTTCTAAAATCCTTTGGCAAATTCGGCGTAGCAATCGGATTTTTGGGCGGCAGCGCTGTCGCGCTTCTTTACGCGGGCAATACCTTTTCTCTGCCGCTGTCAGTTATAGAAACTGCTGTCGGAGCTTTATTATTTATCATTACTCCCAAGAAAATACATAATATTGTAAACGGTTTTTTCTCACGCTCACTTGTCATAGAAAGTCTTAGCCCAGATGTACGTATAAGAGAATATCTGTCCATGCAGCTTGAAAAAACGGCAAAAGCATTCAAAAGTCTTGAGGAATGCTTTGAAAACGCCTCTGAAAAGCGTCTTAAAGCATATAACAAAGACGTTGCGTCACTTTTTGACGAGGTTGCTGACAGAGTATGCGAAGGGTGTCCAAACGCTCCCAAATGCTGGCAGAATGAATTCACACGCACTTACAGAAGTATTATGCTCCTGCTTGACACCATAGAAACAAAGGGTATACTCTCGCTGGATTCCGTGCCTTTGAGCTTTCGTGAAAAATGTCTAAGATGCGAGCTTTTCGTTGTAGAATTTAATCACGTATATGAACTGTACAAAAAAAATCTTGTCCGCATGGGAGAGGCGGTGACAAGCCGTGACCTTGTCGCGCGTCAGTACCGTGAGGTGGCTCATCTTATGGAGAGCATGTCCGAAGAAATTACAGCGGGATTTTCCTTCCGTGAGGATATGGAGGAACGAATTGTCGCAGAAATGGATAAATCAGGTATTACCGCGTTTGAGGTAAACGTCGTAGAAAACGGACGCGGAAAAATTGAAGTTTATCTTTCCGTAAATAAAGAAAATGAAACAGGTCTCATGGAAAGGGTTCTTTCAGAGATAACAGAAGTACCGATGATATTTGAACAGCGCGTAGCGGGCGGACTTCTTAAATTCGCGGCCGGCGCTAAATTTACAGCAGAAGTTGCTTTAAAGCAAATATGCCGTGATTACAGCAAAGCATGCGGCGACAGCGCCGACAGCTTCACAACAGAGGACTACAAGCAATATATAATCCTGTCTGACGGTATGGGCAGCGGAAGAAGAGCTATGTCTGAAAGTCACATCACGCTGAAACTATTAAAGGAATTCCTTCAGTCAGGCTTTGGGGTAAGAACCGCTATTGAAATGATAAATTCAGCCTTATGCCTGAAGCTTGACAACGAATGTTTTTCAACTATAGACCTGCTGTGTATAGACCTTATGACTGGCATATGCGAATTCTATAAAATAGGCGGCGCGGAAAGTATTCTTCTGCGCGGAACAAATGTTGAAACAGTATTTTCTGTATCACTTCCCGTAGGCATGATGTCCGATATAAAAGTACAGGGTCAGGCAAAAAGACTCAATGACGGAGATACAGTAATTATGATGACAGACGGAGTAAGCGAAGCCGGATTTGGAACAGTACGAACCGAATGGCTGAAAAATCAAATTAAAATGCCATTCGACACTATGGAGGACATGGCCCGTACTATGATTGAAACGGCTGTGAAAAAAAGCCGTGATGCTGTTGTGGATGATATGACCGTTGCCGCAATCAGGCTTATTGAAAATTAAATAGAAAAATTGCTCCGAATTTATACTGTTATCCTTAATATTATATTGACAAATCAGTGTAAAAGTAATATAATTTTTTTCAAACGGATAGATATATAAAGGAGAATTTAAAATAATGGATAACGAACTTGAAAAATACGGATTTGCCACTCAATGTATTCACGCGGGCAATAAGCCTGACGCGGAAACAGGAGCAATTGAAAGACCTATAACAATGGCTAACAGCTATGTGCTGCCGTATGACCCATCACAGGTAAACTGGTCCAGCGCTGATGATAAGCCGCTGTATACCCGTAACGGCGGAGCAAATCAGATGTATCTTCAGCAAAGACTCGCGCTTCTTGAAGGCGGAGAAGACGCTGTTGTTTTAGGAAGCGGTGTCGCGGCGCTTTCAGGCACATTCTTCTCGCTTTTAAAAAGCGGAGACCATGTAATCTTTTCAGATGTAACATATATCGCAGTATACAGACTTTTGAATGAGCTTTTCAACAATAAGTTTCAGGTTGAAACAACTATTCTTGACACCTCTGACCTTGACACGGTCAGAAAAGCTATAAAGCCTAACACAAAGCTTATACATATCGAAACACCGGGCAATCCAACACTTAAAATCAGTGATATAGCCGCTATTGCTAAAATAGCTCATGAGAATAATATACTTCTTTCAGTTGACAACACGTTTTCTTCACCGTTCAACCAGAAACCGCTTGAGCTTGGCGCGGACATAGTTATTGAAAGCCTGACAAAATATATAAACGGTCACGGTGACGCTATGGGCGGCGCAGTCATTGCGCGAAAAGAAATCATAGACAAAATAAAAGCTCAGGCAATGGTAAATCTCGGTGGAACAATAAGTCCATTTAACGCATGGCTGATTATGCGCGGTTCAACAACACTTCCGCTCAGAATGAAGCAGCATAATGAAAATGGCCAGAAAGTAGCAGAATATCTTGACAGTCTCCCATGCGTAACATTTGTCGCATACCCGGGATTGAAAAACTTCAAGAACCACGATATTGCCGCAAAGCAAATGAAAGGCTTCGGCGGTATGCTTTCCTTTGGTATAAAGGCCGGTCATGACAAGCATAATGAATTTGTAAGCAATCTCAAAGTCATTACATCCGCTGTCTCTCTTGGACACGGCGCAAGCCTTATTGCTTTCCTTGGCGAGGATGATGAAAGACAATACCTGTTTCCCGATGAATTCTCAAACGGATTTTTCCGTATGAGTGTTGGAACAGAAGACGCCGAAGATATTATCGCTGACCTTGAACAGGCATTCAAAGCAGTCGGATTGCTTTAATCTATAGAGTTTTCATAATATTCCAAAACCTTTTAATGAAACGGCATAGTTAATCTATGCCGTTTCAATTTTTGATGCTAATACTGATAATCAAATTATAAACAAATACCTTTTAAATACTTTAACGTCAATCTTATTCATAATATTGCTTTACAATATTATCTGTTTTTGTCAGCCTATTCTGTTATTTCATTAAATTTTTTTCTCATATACTCTGAAAACCGTGTTGTAAGACATACTAATTTCTCAATATCTTCCGCGCTCAACTCACCCATAGCATCCACCTCAGCATCAGCGGCAGGCGGAATAATTTTATTTACATATTCAATTCCTATATCCGTTAAATGAATTATCTTATTGCGCCTGTCAGTCTTAGACTTCGTAATAGAAATATACCCCAGCCTCAAAAATTTTTTAATAATAGCGCTTATTGTCTGTTTAGTTGCAGACAGTCGCTCGCATATTTCAGACTGCATACATCCCTCCGGAGCAAACCAAATTATATCAAGCACAAACAATTCCTTTGCGGTCAAATTATATTTTCTTGCGTACAATTCATACGCCGCAAACTGAACATCTCTAAGTCCGCAATATTTATTGACATACTCTTTTAGCTCTTCCTTATTCATATACATATTCCTTTGTCGCTATTTTTTGTCATTGCCTGATTACAGTAATTATTTAGTCCTTCATTCCCTTCAGCCTTTAAAATCGTAACAAGCAACAATCCCAGAAAAAATAATATATACATTTTTATTTCTTTACATAAAAATTAATTATTTAAACTATGAGTATTTTACATA
>CAJUFV010000172.1 GCA_910585795.1 uncultured Clostridia bacterium
CAATATTTGAAGTATCTGTTATAATATTCAGGAAATAAAACAAGCAGAACGCTCCGTTCTCACCGTACGGCGAAGGCTTTACGGTAAATAAGCAGACATTTTATAGTGTCAGTTTGTGTGCGGGTGCGGTTTGCAGCCGTTTTTTTGTAATTTTTTTAGGGAGTGATTAACAATTAGTAAGAATGATTTACAAATCAATGAGCAAATTCGTGACAATGAAATACGCGTTGTGTCTGTCGACGGCGAACAGCTTGGCATGATGAGTGCTAAAGCAGCACAGGAGATGGCGTATGAAAAGGGCATGGACCTTGTTAAAATTGCGCCGCAGGCAAAGCCGCCGGTATGCAAAATTATGGATTACGGAAAATATAAGTTTGAGCTTAACAAGCGTGAAAAAGAAAACAGAAAGAACCAGAAGGTAATTAATATAAAAGAGGTTCAGCTTTCTCTGTCGATTGATACCAATGATTTCAATACGAAATGTAATCACGCGATAAAGTTCCTGAAAAAAGGAGACAAGGTTAAAGTTATTGTTCGTTTCCGCGGCCGTGAAGTAAGTCATTCGCAGATGGGTTATACGCTTCTTGAAAGATTTGCGGAACAGGCAAAGGAAGCGGGCAGTGTTGAAAAACCTGCTAAGCTTGAGGGCAGAAATATGACAATGTTTCTAGCTCCGTTATCATAGTATATTTTTATATTCGGAAGGAGTGTTAAAGCTATGCCTAAAACTAAGATAAAGACACACAGAGGCGCTGCTAAGAGATTTAACGTTACAAAGAATGGTAAGGTTAAGATGAATAAGGCGTTTAGAAGACATATTCTGAACAAAAAGACTACAAAGAGAAAGAGACATCTGAGAAAACAGGCTTACTGCTCAAAAGCAAACGCGGCAGTTATTAAAAAGCTTATTCCTTACAAATAATTTGAAAGAGAGGTAGAAACTAATGGCAAGAGTAAAAGGTGCTTTAAATACAAGAAAAAGACATAAGAAAATATTGAAGCTTGCTAAAGGCTTTCGCGGCGCAGAGAGTAAGCAGTTCAGAGTTGCTAATCAGGCTGTTATGCGCTCAATGCAGAATGCGTATGTGGGCAGAAAAAGAAGAAAGAGAGATTTCCGCCGTCTTTGGATTACAAGAATTTCTGCTGCATGCAAGATGAACGGTATGAACTATTCAACATTTATGAATGGTCTTAAAAAGGCAGGTATTGACCTAAATAGAAAGAGTCTGTCTGAAATAGCTATCGCAGACAGTGCTGCGTTTACGAAGCTGGTTGAAACAGCTAAGTCGGCTCTTTAATTTGAATCAAAAAGAATCCGGAAAGTACAGATGCTTTTCGGATTCTTTTTGATTATTGACAATCGTTATATACAGTATGATTATTTCAGAGTATCAATAACCATTGACATTCCCATTTTAAACCCCTGCGTAAAAAAATGCATATTTTATTTTGTAGTCATTGTATTTTGGCTGTCCAGCAAACGTTCCAGAAGCTTTAATTCATCTGCGTTTAGCTTGGTTTTAAGTATTTCATAAGACTGTAATGAACGGTTTTTGGCGCGGTCATACTGACTGTCTTGCTTTAATTTACATTCTTTCGGATAAATTTCACTGCGATATAGCTTTTCTAAAATACTCATGATTCCATCTCCTTTTTAATATTTCAGAGCAATAAAAAATGCGCTGACTGCAATATAGAGTATTACATGGAGCGCCGCAGAAAAATGCTGTTCCAATTGCCGCGACACAAGCCTTCAATACTTTTAATATAAGTATGTGAAATAGAGTATGCATTTTTGCCATAAACAAAAAAACAAACTTATATTAAAAGTAAATATATTAACTTATGTTGCGAAGACCGTATATCACAAGAGATGTGATATTGCGAGAAAAACATACCTCTTTTTTAATATTTTAGAGCAATAAAAAAATGTGCTGACTGCAATACAGAGTATTGCATAGAGCAACGCAGAAAAATACATTGCTCCGATTTGTTACCACACAAAAACTTCGTAAACATTCATAAAAATGTACTCACGAAAATAAAGCCTGCATTTTTATCATAGATAAAAACAAGCACATTTTATGAAATGTTAATTGAGTTTTTATGTGGTATGTATAATATATCATATTATCTATCATCTGTAAAGAAATTTATTTTGTTTTTTTGGATTTTCTGTATAATAGAAACGCACAGACAAAACTGTGCGTAGAATAGCTATATTATAAAAAATTATGATAGCAGTTATTTTTCGTCAATATCATTTTTTATAAAACCGGCAATTTTTTCTATTGTGCGTATAGGCGCGTCCTGAGCGGTACCCCATTCCATATCCTTGTTGCGGTAGTCAAATTTTAGTGTGAATTTATGTATATCGTCCTGTATACGGTCAAGCTCCGTTTTTTGCTTGGCAAACATAGCGGAGAGAAAGCGTGCTGACTGTGCGTCGTTCAGTGATTTTTTGACTGTATCACATAAAAGCTTCATATGTTTTAAACAAAGTCCTTTTGAGTCATCAAATTTTTTTTTGAATACTTCGTCGTTTGCCCACATATATAGAAGCACATCGGCATATCTGTTCATGGTATGATTAATTTTGTCGCATACAATACATCCGTTTGAAATTTGTGACAGCAGAGAAGAGAGACCGGAGGCGAAATCCGATGTCCCGCTTTTTTTAAAAAGACCGCTTTTTTCGGCGCTTAGCTTATCCGCGGATTTTGTCAGATTGTCTGTTTTTTTACGTATTTCCTCAAGGTGTGTTTCAAGCACGAGAGCAAGCGGCAGCTTGTTCGGCATGTCGAAAAGCATTGAAAAATGATGCTTGCAAAAGCCTTTTTCATTTGAGCTCACTCTAAAATCAGGTTCCATCATGGCCGCGCCGAGCGTATAGTCAAGCGTTTCCTGTTCGAGTTTTTTCTCAAGAAAGCACAAGGGACATTCGCAGTCCGTATCATACGCTTCATTTACTGGTATTGTATATATTTGCTCTTTCATAATTTTTTCCGTCCTTTATACTATATCTTGTAGTTGATTAGCTGTATATAACATATATAG
>CAJUFV010000173.1 GCA_910585795.1 uncultured Clostridia bacterium
CATCTTAAGATCCAAATCTTTATATTCATTAAAATATAAGAAGTTATTAGGAAAAAGCGATGTTTTACACCATAAAAATTTTCTAATTTCTTTATTAGGATGTGAAAATCGAGGAGAATCACTAGGTCTCTTGATTCCTTTTTTCATTTCGTAACTCATTTCTGCCTGATAAGCTTCCTTCTCATCATCAGTTAATATCAACATATAATCTCTGTCTTGTAGATTCATTTACTATTCTCCATTTTATGTAATCTCTTCTATAAAACCAATATTAATTTGTTTTTTGCTGATATTCAAAACTATCTAATAAAAACTCACATATAACCATAGCACTATTAACTGCTATCTTTGCATGATGTTGTTTAGGATGTTTAGCTGTGGCATGCCTATCAGCAATATTATTAGATATACTTGCAAATCCGTTAATTATAGCTAAAAACCCCATCAATATTTCATTAAGAGAATTATCAACTCTTTTATCATCTGGATACATATTAATTAGTTTCGATACTCTCTTATATAGAGCATTTATATTACCGTCATATGATTGTCTTGAACTTTCAATTTCTTCTTCTATATTCAGTAAGATTTCTTCTACAAGGGTTCTAGCATTAGTAATTGCCCCATCATAATCACCTGAATCCATTTTTGTTTTACATTTTATAATTTGTTGATTTATAAATTCTATTGAGACTTTATTCATTATTTCAGTATCGATAATATTTTCAGATAAAATTTTTAAATCTTTTGCAATGCCCATAATGTAATACCGTCAGCATCTTTTAGAACATGTTCTACATATACACGATTACTTGGAACAATATCATTATCATCTACAATGTCAATACCAAACCCACTAAGATATGTATCTATTTGCCTTTTTTTCATTTTGGACTGTAACTTATAAGCAATATCTGTTACAACTTGCGTTCTTTTCTTACCTTGCAATTTTTCTGTATGCTCCAATATCTGTAACTTGATATTATCCCATAGGCAAAAGAATGTAATTGCATTTCCATCAACCAGAATCATCGCATTAATTTCATTTGCATATATTAGAAGTGTATTATTTAAACAATAAGCTTTCAAAACAGTTATATATCCATTTAATTGTGTATCCACAAGCATTTTACAATCTGAATCCATCATATAATTTGTAGCATTATCATGTATTTGTTCTTCTATTAAATCAATATCATCCGCAAGTTTTTTGATATCTATAATCAACACACTCTCTCCCTTTCACATACTTAATATAAAATACATTTTATACAATTTCTTAATACGATTTGCCGAGACAAAAATATATTTGTTGTGTACATTGCTCATATTGCAATTTATTCATTTTCATAACATAGTTGCTATCCGATCTGTCATTCAGAAAAACTATTTGTCCATCATACTCTTTTATACGTTCCCATATAAAATTATTTCTATCATATAAGCTAAGGATTAAACGTGAATTTATTGGGAATAACATTATTGTGTTTGGATTACATATACCATTATCAGATAAAGTTGTTGATTTGTTACCCATATTATATTGCACTACAGGATTGTCACTTGTTACAAAAGGATTGGTTTCATAATCATCATTTCGATAAATTACCCATATTTTATTAAAAAGAAAGCGAGAGAATTTTTCTATTCTATCATTATCCACAACTAAGTTCATGTCAATCCTTTTAAAAATATCATCAAGTGTAATACTTTCTAAAGCCTCTTGCTGTTCGTCTAAAAGATTATATTCTTGCAGATCTCTTGAAATTCTTTTCATAATTACCGGGAATCGCCGTTCGCTAATATTGTATCTAAATGATCGAGATTTTGGTGTTCTAAGAAGTTGTGTGATAATAATCAGCGATAAATATGCTCTGAGCTCATCGTTAATAACTGTATCCGTATTTTTTGTAAAAATAATAGTACATTTTTGCATCAATTGTTTAAATACTTTACTTATTAGTGGCTCCACTGTTTCTGCATAATATTTTTCCCATAAATACTTTTCTTCCCCTAATTCTTCTATAGTATAAAAATTCTTTTTAAAGGCCACATCTCTAATATCAGCATTATATGATTTTTCTTGTTTTTTATCCATAACTGAAACTTCCCATATTTTATCTTTTTTACGAGCAAAGTTTTTCAAATATACTTGTGGTACATAATGTTGTTTTATAGGTTTATTCATAACAAACTCCAAAGAAATAGTGTGTTTTTTAATCATTTATTTAAATTATAACATATTCTCCAAAAATAATCTATATAAATCTCAAACATTTTTACATCAATTAACTCGTTCTGATTTAATATTCGTTATATATATTTATCATAATCTCAACTTTTTATTGGCTTTTTACCCCAAAATAGTGTATACTCCCATAATAGCTATTGTTATAGCAAATATATTATTTTAGGAGGTTTTCAAAATGAAAACAAGATTATCACAAGAAGAAAAACAATCACTAATCAACCGCTACCTATCAGGTGAATCGGTACAAACCATAGTATCCAATACCGGTGTGGCACGAAGCAGTCTATATTCGTGGATTAAATCTCACAATATAGAATCCAACGACAATCCCAATATGACACTGCGTGAATTTAACGCTAATAAAAGAAAAATTGAGCGTTTAAATCGTATCATTGAAATCTTACAAGCATCGCCTTGTACTGTATCTGCGCCATTATCCGAGCGTTTAGACGTTATCAAAGACTTTTCTTCAACCTATAACGTTAATACTTTATGCGAAGCTTTGAAAGTAGCTAAAGGTACATATTACAATCACACTCTGCGCAACAAACGCGGTAATTCACAATTCAATCAAAAACGTACAATGTTAAAGCCAATTATACAAAAGATATACGATGAAAGTCATCAGATATATGGCTCTAATAAAATTACTGCTATTTTGAATGAACAGGATTACCACGTTTCCAAAAAGACTGTTTCTGATATCATGCGTAAATTAGGCTTATTAAGTATCCGCGACAAAGCTAAATATCTATACAAGAAAGAGCAAAAGCTTCAAAAGAAAAATATACTCAATCAATCTTTCACAGCAGATGCTCCTAATCAGATATGGGTTAGCGATGTTACCCAATTCAATCTAAAACAACGCAAATTTTATATTTGCGTCATAATCGATATTTTCTCAAGAAAAATAGTTGCTTATCACATAAGCAACAGTAACAGCACTCAATTAACCAAAACCACATTCAAAAAGGCTTATACCACACGTAATCCCAAGAATGGTCTGTTATTCCATACCGATAACGGCAGTAACTATATTTCCAATACATTTATGAAATATTTAGACAGTTTACACGTACGCCAATCATTTTCAAGAGCATATACTCCATACGACAATTCTGTATGTGAATCGTTTTTTAGCAGTATGAAACGTGAAGAACTCTATCGCCACAAGTATTCTACAATCGCAGAATTTAAGAGAAGTGTTGACAAATATATTACCTTTTTCAATAACGAACGACCTCATAAAACTCTAAAGTACAAGACACCTGATAAATATGAGACTGATTTTTGGCTTAAACAGGCGGCTTTACAGAAAAATGTATAAGATTTAAACGGTTCACTCAAAAAACCTTTTAAATTTCTTTTTTCATTTCAAGCTTTTTTGATTTTTATGTCCAGATTTAAAACTTTTAAAAGGTATCATAAAACGGCTTAAAATCTAACTTTCGCACAAAAAAAGTGTCGAAGTCCAAACTTTCATAGTTCGGATTTCGACACCCGTGCATTTGGGCGGGTGTTACGATTTTACTGTCACCGTAAAACCATCATCACCTCACCGTTTTTATTTTTCAATTTTCAATTTTCAAAAAAAGATTTATAAATCTTTTTCTATATATATTTTAACATATTGGTAAAGGTTTGTCAAGGTTTTTTACAAATTTATTCGACAAAATTATGATAATTCCATATCCCCTTATCCAATATTGTCAACCCACTCCTTAATATCCTGATCTGATAAACTTCCGTTGAATAGCTTACCTTCTATAATTTTAGTATCCGCAGAAACGCTTTCCTTTAGTTTTTCTGCCGTTTTGCCAAATCCGCTTCCGCCGGAGGTTGCAAACAATATAATAGTCTTTCCTGAAAAATCGTAACTTTCAAGGAATGTGTTTATAATTGTCGGCGCTACATACCACCAAATCGGAAAGCCTATGAATATCCTATCGTACTGTTCGATATTATCAGCTTTGTTTGCAATCGCAGGACGAGAATCCGGGTTTTGCATTTCCACGCTGCTTCGTGATGTCTTATCTCTCCAATCCAAGTCTGCCTCAGTATAAGGTGTTTCGGGTTTGATTTCATAAATATCCGAACCGCTTATCTCTGCAATTGTTTCAGCAACCGCCTTTGTAACTCCGCTTGCTGAAAAATACGCTACCAATGTCTTCGCCATAAGTATTCTCCCTTCCACATTTTATTGTTCATCAAATTTTTCGTAGGCTGCCTGAATTTCGGCAATCTTATCCTTATAAAATATATTATAATATTTCAAATCAAATTTTCTATAATCCCATTCTAAGTATTTACCCGTTTCAATGTCATAATATTTAGGTAAAATACCGGTTGAGTCAATCTGATCTATAAATTGCTCTAATATATCAGGGCTTGTATCCTCTATAATTCCTGCTCCAGCTCCATTTGATATATATGGATAATGTGTTCCCATCCCCTGCTTCATTTGCGATTCAGACATAAACTCTATATCGAAATTCCAGCCCGTACCATAGTCATATTCCATTACAAGCATATCCTGTGCTTTTAGCTTTAATTCTGACAATTTTGTATTTATAGGAGATATATCTGTTCTCTTTACATCATAGAAATCATCCATAATTAATTCATATTTCATTGTCGCAGTATTAACACAAAATAAGTGATTTGCTTTTGCGCCAAATGCTGCAAGAATTGAGTATCCTAATTTTGCAACACTTGATTCTGAACTAATTTCTATCTCTCTCCATATATGATTTTCCAACCCGCGTGTTTTTACTTTGAACTTATATACTTCTGCCATTTCTGATACTCCCTTAAATTCTTTTGCTATTTATAATGAATTTTTTAATTCATTCCAGACATTCCACCATTATTCATCCCTTGCTTCAGTTCTATTGATAAGTTCTGAATACACTTTATTCCGTTTGATACCCATTTCACGGCTCCGTCCAGCTTTTTGCCCTTGAAGCCGCTTTCCTTCATAATCTGATACAGTTCTTCCTCTGTTACGGATAAATCAATTAGACCTATTGCTTCCGGCTCTGCTGATAATATATCAGTAATGTGGTCATAGTATGAGCCTTCTGTTCCGAATGTTGTGCAATACTCCGCAGGATTTTGACAAGCCCTCTCAATCGTTTCCTCTGTATCCTGATAGAACAGACTTCTGCCATTGTCATACAGCGGATAGAATGATTCCTGTCTTGTCTCCGAATTTATCTTTATAGCAAAATTACTCAGGTGCCTGTCATCCTGCAGTGTCAGGAAGTCAAGGAATATCATCTTATAGAAGTCATTCTTGAATACAGGTCTTTTCCTTAATATATTTGTAAGCTCATTTCCAATTCGCTTCTCATCCTTTTCAAATAATCTTCTGAAATGTATGATTTGTTCTGCTGCAAAGTCATATTCAAATTCTGAAAACACCGTATTTTCATCTGTCTGAACAGCTTTGCAGCACGGGACACCAAGCCTTTTTGCCAATTTATATACAGCGACCTCGCTTTCCACGTCTGTGGATAGCGGATGCAGTCTGTTCTTGTAAATCCCGTATTTATTGTTATATACGCCGTATCTCTTTACATTACAGCCATCCGGTGTGTTTATACTATCGCCTACCATGTCAATTTTCTTTATAAACACACTTTCAAACACATCTGTAACCGCATCAGCAAACGAATCATAAGCATTATCGGACACCCATAGCAAATCTCTTGCGTTAATCGCTTTCGTTATTTCTGCTATTCTGAATGTATTATAGGTGTTTAAACCGTATTGAAATAATATATATTCAATATCCCGCCGTTGGCTGCTGACAATTCTATCGTCAAGAAATGCTTTAAACTGTTCCCGTGACCAATGGGCAACCGAGCTATCGGGATTTGTAAGCAATGCTCCCTGCTCACTTAAAAAGTCAATGCTATAATCAGAGTTGATTTCTGCTATAACATCATCTTTCCATTTCAAGTATTTCACATTGCCCACCTCACAGCCGGTCTTGGCATTTATATCCATTATGTTTAGTATAACACACTTTTGTACAAATTACAACCTGTGCTTTACCTTTATTCCCGAAGATACCTCACTATTATTCGTTTAAAGAATTCCAATACAATCACTCTGTGCATATGTTCATTGAAATCAGGATAAATCTTCGGCTTTTGCGTTTTATATTGCAGTACGCTATAAAAATATTTCTTGAACAGCTCTCTTGCAGGCTCTCCCCTGTTTTTTACTTCGGGAATATACCTGTTGATTTCATATCTTATATCGTCCGGTTCAAGTTTTTGTGATATTACATCATAAAGCATCTGACCTATATTTTCAGCTATGTACTTAGTTTGATCCGTATTTATATCTATTCTCGGAAGGAGTATATTTATATTACTGCCTATACATTGAATTTCAGCTTCCCTGTTATGGCTCTCCGCGTCTGTTTCCGCTATATTTACCGTATGTTCTGCTTCTATACAGCTCATCAAACCGCACTTTTCCTCACATTCGCACAAAACCGTCTCAAATTCGGCTTTTGTTACCTGCTCTGTCATATCTTCATTAGCTTCTGCGAAGTCTTTACAATTGTCCACAAACTCCTCCAAAGCCTCTATAACTTCATCTCCGGTATCGCATATAGACAGATATGAGGATAGCAGCGTCAAATAATCGTTTCCTTCCGCATTTTCTACGGCTTCTTTGAGCCTGATGCACTGTTCATCATTATTGCCTAAAGCCACTTCACGGCAGAATTCTCTGATTAAATCCAGCAGTTTCAGCAAAGATTTCTCTTTTATAATCCCGTCTATCAGCATGTTTACCTCCTTTCAGCAAAAAGCAACTATCCATATAGAATAGTCGCTTAATTTTATGTATTATTTAATTTTCAATATCGTCTTCCTCAGCAGAAACAACGCTCTCAATCATATTGGTAACAACCTCATTGAGCTGCGCAGCATTCTTAGATGTAATAACAGATTCACCTAATTCCTGCTCTAAGCCTCTCCGTGCATTTCCTGCAATATTTCCGCCTTTCTTCGCAGCCATACGGTTTTCCTCAAAAGTCTTTGGCTTCTCAGCTTTAGATATTTCAGTAGTGCTGACTTCTGCCAACATATTTAATACAAGCTCTGTATCACTCATATTATCCCGAAGGTTTTCCTTTTTCAAGCCCTTGAGATTTTTATATTGCCTTGTAGTCATACCCGACCACGCCTTTGAAATCTCGTCTGTAAGAATGGCATATTCAAGACCTTTTTTCACACCGCGTTTATCCCATTCTTCTGTCAAATTATTTCTGACGCGAATGGATAAAATTCTTTGATGTATCCACTCATCACTGTATCCCTTTTTCTGATATGTTTCCAAAGCCCTGTCAATAGCAAGTTCCGGATCAATAGTTTCCTCTATACGTTCCCTTCCCACTTCTGCAAGCCAAATTTTAAAAGGTTCGGCTTTTGGTGATGGTATAGACTGAATTATTCTTAATAGCTGTTCTGTATCTGCTACGTCTGTTTTATATCTTTTTCCATCTTTAGGAGATTTTAATTTCAGTTGGTTACAATTTGTAACCGACTCATTCCCCTCTTTTTTTAAGCGGTTTTTTAGCACTTTCCAATAATTATTAGGATTGGGACTGTCTGTTAAAACAGCAATCACATCAACAATGGAAAAATACCATTCTTCTGTTTCTTCATCCCATGCTGTTCGTATAGCTTTATCTTCAAATAGCTGCATTGAATTATTTTCTTCCATTGCTGTTTTCTCCTCCATAATAAATATTTTTATTATTCTGCTTTTATATATTTTATCATAAATTTTGACAAATTTCAATGTTTATATTATTTCTCAGCAGCATCTGTCACTTGACAGATGCATTATCTTTCAGTTCACATAACTGTTCCTTAGTTCCAACTCGGCAATATATCGCATATTTGAATTTCTTTTGTTTTTTACGTTTCTTTGCATTCTTTCTTTTACTCATTGGGTTCCCTCCTGTTATATAATCAGCCATCCGGCTGTTTTTTTACCTGTTATGTACTGATATTCATGTTTTGGAATGCTTCTCGCTGATTTCACCTTATGTCTGTCTTCCTCTCCGATAAATCCAAGTTCTATTGCCTGTGTCACTATATCATTGGAGTCATTCAGGAACCCGCTATATTTAAAGCAGATAACATCATCGCAGTCCCTGCCGTATGTAACCAATATCTCATAATATCCCATATTCTTTTTCAGGCGGCTTTTGTGAGTTCCTTTTCATACGATATCCCGCCTATAAGCCATATGATGATTTTGTCTTGGGATATTACATCTATCCGCTCTACCACAGCCCTTACTGTTTCATCATCGAACTCTGTCATCTGTTCACTCATATGGTCTATCGCTTCAAATATCTGCTTCAGTCTTGCCTGCTCCGCTCCTTTCATCTGAATTTCCATTGTATGCTTCTTATTTTCCTCTCTCAATACCTTTGATTCCTGCATAATTTCCGCGCATATATCGTCAAGCTCGTCCGTTGTAATCTCGCCTGCCGAGTTCTTATACAATGCCTCACGCATTCTTTCATTAAGCTTGTCTATCTTATTGTTATTTTCCTCTATACTGAACGGCTCGTTTGTCTTGCCGAGCAGTGCTGCGATATTGCATTTCACTATATCTCTTATTGAATTCTTGCTTGCGTATACTGCGTTTATCGCTTCAATTACCACGCTTTTAATCACATCGTCATCTATGCTCGGAGAGGTATGGCAGTATTTCTTACCGTATTCAAGCCTGCTGACGCATCGCCACACATATTTTTTATTCTTTCGTCTGTCTATCCATATAGTACGGCGGTATTTGCTTCCGCACTCTCCGCATACTACAAGATTATTCAAAGCGGATTTACCGCTGTATTTACTGAACTCATTTTTCTTTTCATTTTTCCTTATACAATTCCTGCGTTTTAATTCTATCTGAACAGCATCGAATTGCTCTCTGCTTATAATCGGGACATGATGATTTCTTATATAATACTGAGGCAGTTCGCCTGTGTTAACCTTTTTACGTTTAGTTGTTACGTCTGTGGTAAAGGTTTTCTGTGTAAGGACATCTCCTGTATACTTTTCATTTGTAAGCACACGTTTTATCCCTGCCTTGCTCCATCTCGGCAATCCTGACGGTGTCAGGTGCCCACGTTCTTCAAGTTTATCTGCAATCTGGCTAAGTGTATGCCCGTCAAGGAAGCTGTCGAACATTATTTTCACCGCTACGGTCTGTTCCATATCGGCAGTGATGTTTCCGTCCTCGTCTTGTTTATATCCATATATCCCATTAAAGTTGAATCCCACTCTGCCTGCTTTATAGCCAAACCTCTTGCCGAGCTTTATATTCTCGCTCATCGATTCGCTCTCTGCCTGTGCGAATATACTGTGGAGAGCAAGGAGCATCTCACTTGTTAATGTTAATGTGTTCAGGTTTTCTTTCTCGAATATGATTCCTATGCCCTTATCTCTTAACGACCTTGCATATTCGAGTGTTACAGTTGTGTTTCGTGAGAATCTGGAAACTGATTTTGTAATTATAAGGTCAATTTTACCTTTATCACACATCTCCATCATACGATTAAACTCATCGCGCTTCTTTGTCGAAACTCCGCTTATTCCCTCATCGGCAAATACCTCCACGAGCGTCCATTCCGGCGCAGCGTTGATTTTATCCGTATAATAATCAATCTGTGTACGGTAGCTTGTTAATTGTTCCTCGCTGTCCGTACTAACACGGCAGTATGCCGCAACTCTCATTTTCTTGAATCCCTGCTTCGGCGCCATTGCGTTCTTTGTTGCAGGAATCACCTCAACCCAACTGTCCTTATTCATATTACGATGTTCCTTTCTATATTATCTTCCCATTCCTTAGTTCTATCTGAACCCTTCCACCATCGTATATATGTATTTTAGATATTATTTTATTTAACAGCTCCGCTGTTAATTTATCTATCTTTGAATATCTGCACAGTACATTTTGTATTTCTTCGGTTATAGCCGATGTATCGGTTCCTGTGCATCTGTCGAACTTGTATTTTGCAAGGTCGAATATTTGCTTGAGCAATTCTCCTCTGCCCGCATCATCGCCATTCAGCTTACAGTAAAGCTCATTGCTTTTCTGCTCAATCTCCTCACTGTCTATAACCTCTGATGATTCCGGCGGTTTTATAAGCTCCGGATTTTCAATCAATTTATTTATCTTCTCCCGTATAATCTCATGGAATGTGCTTTCTCTTATTGAGAATGCTTCGCATTGATCATTGGCACAATCTATTATGATATGTGCTGTTTTACAGCGTCCGTGCTGCTTTCGCTTTATTTTGCTTCCGCATTTGCTACATTCCGTATTTTGTCGTATGAATTTATCAAGATTCAATTTGTCATCGTCTATATCCAACTGCTTTTTAGCTTTAAGCTCGTTAGCCCGTTTATACACTTCATCAGATATAATTCTCGGATAATCATCTTTTCCGCAGTATCTTTCGTTTTCAATCATTCTTTTTATCATATTCTTATTCCAATCAGCCTTACCCTCACGGTACTCAATTCCCGTCATTGTAAATCTCTCAGCAATATTTTTGAATGATTTTCCCGATATGTAAAGCTCAAAGGCTGATTTCACCAATCGCTCCTCCTGCGGAATAACTGCAAGTCTGCCGTCTGTTATCTCGTACCCGAATGGTACATACCTTGTTCCCAATTTACAGCACCTCCTCTATTCTGATATCAAGTTCTAAATTATTTATAAGCCTGAATGTCAGTACATCGCTGTCTGCGTATATTTTCTGTACCACACGCCTGAACTGTTCCCTGTCAAAGTCCGCTATGGCTCCTGTGATTTCAAACTCTTTAAGCAGTTTCTTTGTCTGCTCTATAACCTTATCAAACTCATTTTTCTGCTGAAATTTCTTTTTTTGTTTACGAAGCTTAATAATCTGCTCGTTAAGTCTGTTGTTTTCCTCTATATATGAAACAGGTTCTATCAATCCTTTAGCTTTCAGCCTGTTGATTGACAGAACCTGTTCTGTTGTCTGTGCTATTTGAATATTTATATCCCCGATTAAATTCTTTTCTGCCGAATTCGTCCGTATCATCTCTATTTGAGAGAGCATCGGATGCAGAATATATTCCTGATTCTCCTTTAATCTGTTATACATTAGTATATATGCTTTTCTTATACAAGCATCGTCTATCGGCTTTGACGGACATTTATCCGCTCCGTAATCGTGCTGCCTGCATACCCAAGCATATTTGCCGTCCCAACGGTCTTTTTTTCTGTATATGCTTCCGCATTCTCTGCATACTATCGTATGTGAGAATGAATGTTCCTGCGTTGTTCTGCCCGAATAGTACAATTCCCTTCGCTTACTGAGAAGCTTCACAGCCTTATCAAATTCTTCTCTCGATACTATCGGGACATTTGCGTTATATTTATAATACTTATCCTTTTCCCCTCTGTTTTTCTTAGCCTTATACGGGAAACCATCCCTATATGATTTCTGCAGCAAAGCGTCACCTTTATATCGGACATTGGATAGAATATAGCTTATATCTTTTATCCTCCAAGTTACACCGCCGAATTTAGTCGGTACTCCTGCCTGATTCAGCTCATCGGCTATTTTATATATGCTTTTCCCCTCATTGTACGCTCTGAATATTACACGCACAACCTGTGCCTGTTCTTCATTTATTTTGAACTCATCATTTTCTATGTAATATCCATATGGAGCATTGACCTGCTTATATGTTCCGAGCTTCATCCGTGCTGTACAGCTCATTCGCATATTCTGTGCTATTGATATTGATTCTTCCTGCGCTATTGTCGCATATACGCATATGGCAGTGAAATCGCTCGGTCTGCCCGAATCAAGCTGCTGTTCCTCAAAGTATACCGTTACTCCAAGCTCTTTCAGTTCTTTTACAATTTCTACGCATTCGCTTATATTTCTTGCAAATCTGGATACTGCCTTTGTCAGTATCTTATCAATCTTGCCCTCTCGGCAATCGTCAAGCATACGGTTGAACTCGTCACGTTTATCTTTTCTTGTGCCTGTCAGTCCCTCGTCTGCATATATATCTACATATTCCCATTCCGGATTTTCATTTATCAATCTGGTATAATACTGAACTTGTCCGAAGAATGAGTATTGCTGTTCGTCTGATTTCGAGCTTACCCTCGCATACGCGCATACGCGAAGCTTCGGCTTTTCCTGCTGTACTGCCTGATTGCCCTGTATCATGATTACTTCAGCCATACTATTTTCTCCTTTCCGTCTTTTCAAGTATACACTACCACAATTACAGCTCTATATCCAGACCAAACACCAACAAAAGATACCTGATTTATGAGTGCATAACGCACAATTTCTTTTCTATATCCAGATTTATGTTATCAGCCAAAGTCCGGAACTCATTTTCGTCAATCAAATTTAACGATAAAAGCTTTTTAAGCATTGATTTTGCCACTGATTTTTCATATTTCCCTATATTGTTCATTTTTATATGTCCTCTTTCTAAAACCAAACCACAGGCGAAGCGGAACTTCCGCTGCGCCTGCGTTTTGATTATTTCTTTCAATTATATTTTCTAATCAGTATTATTCCTGTCCCCTGACTTACGGGCATTGTAACGAACTGCTCCGGCTTAGAGCATCACAGGGATTCCACCTCTCCGACATCCGTCCGAGCCGTATTCTGGAACTTAATCTCGACTATACGGGAGTATCATTATATGCAATAACCATCTTGGCTTTGCAGGATGCCGTCCCTGCATTGCTGCTAAATGGACACACGCTCGTACCTTATATTCGGCAGTCCGTTTGATGGAGGCTTAACCTCCACAGGCAGTCTTGGCGCACTTGCAGCATAGCTCCGGTTATCGCTAACGTATTCGTTATTGGGTATTTAGTTGTCAAAGAACAGTGAGAGACTATATTTCCCCCTCACTTTTATATATAGGGAGTTTTTTAAACTTTTGACAACCATTTTTTACCATTTTTCTAAAATTTCTTTTAGACGCATTAAAATTTTATGTTTACGCTTATGTATTGCATTCTGCGATAGTTTAAGTATTTCCGCCAATTTCCTCTCTGACTGATTAAGATAATACAATTGTTCTATCAAGAATATTTCTTCTTCAGAAAGCTGTGTTAATGCCCTGTTTAATTTTTCATGCATTATATTTTCAACAACTTCGTTTTCAATATCAATATTGGGATCAGCAAATATGCTTTCACCGGTATACTCGTCTGTATCCAATGCATCAAAGGAAAGAATAACCATTTCCTTTCGTTGTTTCTCCAATGTTCTGCTTCTATCATATTCTTTCTTATATTTTTTATATTGTTCCTCAGAAACCTCATATAAATGTCCGTTCATTTTCCAATAATATTTCTTCGACATAATGATGCCCTCCAATTCAATTTTGTTTAGATTTTCAAATTGAATTGCATCATTACGGGTATCTGATATATACCAGATGCCAATGTTTTGTCCAGAAACCGATTAAATCACAAAAAACAAAGGGATTATGCCCTTTATCGGCAATTCCCCAAGTTTTTGATATGATTTCACAGCAATATCGGCTTTCCTCCGCATTACAAGAAAATTTGCAGTCGGGATTAAAAAAATTTTGTTTGCTTTGTTCCTCTGATGTATAAAAAGAAAAAAGTGACATATTATGTGTCAATAAGTCGCATAATATATCACTTTTAGCTTGATTTTCTGTTAAGTTGGCATTTTTCGCACTGAAGGGTAAATGAGCTGAGTATGTTAAAACTCTTTTTTTAGCACACTCAGCTCATCTATGATATTTATTAAATTGTATCTGGCTCGTACTTTTAAAGCACACAGTCCGAATCGTTTAGAAAAGTATATTTTCTCATCCATTGCTTCTAAATACCATAGCATTCTATGGATTTTACATCTGTATCTCTCAATGACTTCTCAGGTCAAAAAACACTATTGTTTTGCGCTCAACGCCGCGCCTATAATCCCTGCGTCATTGAACAGCGTCGCAGTTTCTATTTTTGTTTTCTCTCGATATTTGTTATAGTCCCCTGCATAGACATATTCCCTAAGTGGGTTTAGCAAGTAATCGCCTTCTTTGGATATTCCGCCGCCAATCAGGATTTTATTCGGCTGAAATATGTTTAATATAGATATTAGTCCGTAACTTACATATCGGATATACTGTTCTACTACTGCCTTTGCAGTCTTATCGCCCATTTTTGCACAATCGAATGCTGTTCTTCCCGACACCTCGCCGTTCTCTTGTATCCATTTGTGCATCATAGAACTGCTGTCAGACTGCATCGCTTGTTTTGTCTGTCGTATCAGAGCTGTGACTGACGCATATGCTTCCCAACAGCCTTTATTTCCGCAGGAACAAATATCATCTCTATTTGCATTTATTATGATGTGTCCAAGCTCACCTCCTGCACAATTAAAGCCTCTGTATGGCTTGCCGTCTATTATAACTCCGCCGCCCACGCCTGTTCCGAGCGTAATCAGTACAAAGCTGTCGGCATTATCACCGTTTACCGCATATTCACCTAAAGCCGCCGCATTTGCGTCATTTTCTAAGTTCACAGGTTTACCGAGCTTCTTTTCAAGCATTGCACCCAACTCCGTATTCTGCATACGAAGATTACAAGCATACGCAACAATTCCGTTTTTATTATCAACCGTTCCCGGACAACCGACACCGATAGACTTAATTTCTGATATTTGACGGTCAGCACCATTTACTACATCAATACACAAATTCGCCATATCTTCAACTATTTCGTCAATTGGTCTTTGCGCC
This sequence comes from uncultured Clostridia bacterium, assembly GCA_910585795.1. Taxonomy (GTDB): domain Bacteria; phylum Bacillota; class Clostridia; order UBA1381; family UBA1381; genus Hominilimicola. The sequence continues at coordinate 15,076 of CAJUFV010000173.1, forward strand.
AACGTCGGAACCGATGATTTGTATATGATATGTCCTGTTTCATCTACCACACCTGCGGCAATATTTGTGCCGCCTAAGTCTATTCCTATATACATTTTATTTTCACTCCTGTTATATTTTATATATCATTCATCACAGAATACACGGTTATTAAACACATCTTTTAGGGAGGGTGTACCATCTTTTACATTGGGGTAATACATAAAATCCGTATATCCTGAGATCAGCGATATGTTATATGTGAATAAAATTATTACAACAATTTATCAAGCATTTCCCACAAGCCACAGATATACGCTACACCAAGTGCTCTGTCATATAAGCCGTATCCGGGCATAGCTTTTTCACCCCACAGCATTCTGCCGTGGTCAGGGCGTATAACTCCGTCAAAACCCGTATCGTAAAGTGCCTTTACAATCTCCGCCAAATCAAGCGAGCCGTCGGCACTCAAATGACAAGCCTCCTCGAATTTTCCGGGTGCCGTATGCTTTATATTCCGTATATGCGCAAAATGAATTCGTCCTTTAAGCGACTTTATTATATCAACAATATCGTTATCAGGATTTGAGCCGAGAGAACCTGTGCACAGCGTTACGCCGTTGCAGACACTCGGAACTGCCTCACACATTCTCAAAAGTCCCTCTTTTGACGTTATAATTCTCGACAGCCCAAACACGCTCCACGCAGGGTCATCGGGATGAATTGCCATTTTTAATCCGTACTTTTCACAAGTCGGCATAATTGCCTTTAAGAAATACACAAGATTATTGAATAGCTTCTCAGCGTCCACATCTGCGTATGCCTCAAAAAGTTCCTTAATTTTTGACAGTCTTTCAGGCTCCCATCCGGGCATTACATAGCCGTTTGAATTTTTATCCATGCTTTCAAACAATGTGTTCGGGTCAATCTTGTCAACCTCGCTCTGGTCATACGCAAGCACGTTTGAACCATCCTCTCGTGGCTTTGCCAAATTAGAACGCGTCCAGTCGAACACAGGCATAAAGTTATAGCAAACAAGGTTTATTCCCTCTTCGCCGAGATTTTCAAGTGTTTTTATATAATTCTCTATATACATATCACGGTCAGATGAGCCGATTTTAATTGAATCGTGGATATTTACGCTCTCAATTCCTGAAAGCTCCATACCGCCGTCTGCAATTTCCTTTTTCAGCGCCTTTATTTCGTCCCTTGTCCAGAGTTCTCCTGCCTGCTTGTAGTACAGGGTTGAGATAAGCCCCTCAACATAGCGTATTTGTCTTAATTGCTCTAATGTTACGCTGTCGTATTCCTTGCCGTAATAGCGCATTGTCATTTTCATAGCCGCTTACCGTCCTTTATATATTTTTTAATGTATTTCGGATTGCTCCCGTTCCTGTGAGCATTGATTTTAAATTGCTTTCTATCTTTTCTGCAATGCCCGCTTCGTATAAATCAACTCCGAATATAGATTTATCTGACAGAATGGCTCTGAGCTTACCGTCAGTGCTATTAGGATTTCCGAGTTCAACACCTGCTAATTTTTCGCTCAGTTCATCAAGTCTTGGGTCTGAGCTTCTTTCAAATTCATTGCCGTTATCGTCAACACCCATAAGATATCTTAACCAGCCTGCTATTGCCATAGGAATTGCTTTCAGCTCGCTTATGTCAAGGCTGTCTGATTTCATATATGCTTTAATCGTTTCGCCGTAACGTATTCCGACCTTTTGTGATGTATCTGTTGCAATTCTCTGCGGTGCGTCGGGGATATTTGGATTTGGAAGACGTTCGGTAATTACCTCTTTTACAAATTCCTGCGGATTGATTATTTCAGGATTTATAACAACCTTCATTCCTTCTTCTGCAATCATGCTAACGAGCCTGCATAGCTCACTGTCCTGCATTTCCTCCCATATTGCGTCATACCTCAAAAGACATCCGAACACAGCAAGAGCTGTATGCAGCGGATTTAAGCAGGTTGTAACCTTCATTGTTTCGGACTTATTTACAGTTTCACGCGTAGTCATATATACGCCCGCCTCCTGAAGCTTCGGACGTCCGTTCGGGAAGCTGTCCTCTACAACGAGATACTGTGGAATTTCTGCATTTACAAACGGCGCTATATATGTATTCTTTGATGTTACAACAGGCTCTATGCCCTCAACATCTATTTTATTGAGTTCATTTTTAACTCTATCTGACGGACGAGGCGTGATTTTATCAATCATACTCCACGGAAATGTAACGCTTTCTTTAAGATAATCAAGAAATTCCGACTCTGCTTTTTTGTTGTTAATCCATTCTTCAGCAATAATCATAACGCTTTTTTGAAGCTTTTCACCGTTATGCGAGCAGTTATCCATGCTTACTACCGCCAACGGATATTTCCCCGCCTTAAACCGCTCATAAAGCATATATGCGGTAACGCTCATAGCGTGCTTCGGCTCCTTCGGACCACTTTCTATATCCGTTTTGACTATATCCATAAAATCACCGTTGGGAGCATATATGTTGTAGCCTTTTTCGGTAATTGTATAGCTTATCATTTTAAGCGAGGACTTTTTTGCAATTTCCGAAAGTCTTGCATAATTATTTGCCTTAATACCCTCCGTTACTCCGCCTAAAACTTCCATATCAAGGTTTGAATTTCTGTCCATCATTACATTTAGCGTAAGAGAATCGTGCGGTTCATAAATCTTGTCAATTATATCAAAATCAAAGGTTTCAACAGCGATAATTCCTGTGTCAGACAATCCGCTGTTCAATAATTTCTGAGCGATTGAGCCTATAAAACCTCTAAATATATTCCCTGCTCCAAAATGTACCCATTCGGGATTTTCGGCTGTTCTTTTCCTGACAGTCCTTACGTCATATTCTGGAAGTCTGATGTTTGCTCTTTCCCATTGTTGTTTTTCTTTTATTACGTCTAAAGTTAGTTTCATTTAAATATCCCCTTCCGATTTCATACGGTATTCGAACATTCCGTATATTCTGAGATCAGCAATATTTATTTTATCATAGATTGTGCAGACTTGTATGTAATCCACACAATCTATAATATGTATTTCGTTTATTGGTTTAAGGTGTGTTTGAAACATCCTCTCCTTCGGTGATAGGTTTCATATAAGTTAAAGAGTTCCATACAAGAATCCTAAATCCGTCTATCTCGACATTTTTCTCAAATTCAAATTTAACTTTTTCTTCGCCATCGCCAATTTTAACGCGTTGAACCGAGATTAAGGTACCGCTCTTGCTATAAGCCGCAGCTATAACGGAGTTGTATCTTGCCACGTTCTTTAGCTTTGCTGTTAGAATAATTGTATCGTTTCCATTATCATCTTTATTCTATCGACTATGACAATTTTCCCATAACTTACCCTATAATACTATTTAACCATTCTTTGGCTAACGGCATCCAACTTTGAACATGTGTGCTGACTATTCCTGTAACATCAGAAGCCAATGATAACCCATGTTCTCCTTCGGGATATATATGTAATTCAAATGGTATATTGTTTTTTCTCATGGCTAAAGCCAGCAACATACTGTTCTCCACAGGAACGCAGGTATCTTCAAATGTATGCCAAATAAATGCAGGCGGTGTGTTTTCATCAACTTGTAATTCGAGTGATGTCTTTTTTAATAAAACTTCATTTGTTGCTCCTATTGCATTAAACGAACCTCGATGTGCAAACTGACCTGAACTAATTACAGGATAGCACAAAATCATTCCATTTACTTTATTTAGAACATTGTTTTGCTTTATTACTTCTTCCTTTTTCCCCATTATTCCTATGCTTCCAGCCAGATGCGCCCCTGCTGAAAATCCGCATACAATAATTTTGTCAGGATCAGTATTCCATTCCTTAGCGTGTTCTCTAACATATACTATTGCATTTGACGCATCAATTAATGCCTGCGGATACCGTGCGTTTACTGTATAATTAACCACAACTGCATTACAACCCATACTGTTAAATTCACATGCTATTGGTTCTCCTTCACGCGGTGCACAAAATTCATATCCCCCACCCGGAAATACAACAATCATGGGTCTCTTTTTTTGGTCGTCTACTGTATTATCCAAAATATATGTTGTCATATACGCTGTATCATTACCTAAAAATATTTTTTTATTTAACATAATCTTCTCCTTAATTTTAATATATCACTCATCACAAAATACATAACATTTAAAGGAGAAAGCTTTTTATGACGATATTCACAAAAATCCGTATATTCTGAGATCAGTGATATATTCTTTGTTTTATTGTCCCTCTGAATATTTTTCCGTTAATAATCACGGTGTCTAAATTACCATTATCGTCAAGCACAATCAAATCGCAGTCATAGCTCTCTGCTATTTTTCCGCAGTTTAAGCCGAGAAGCTTGGCAGGCGTTTCACTTGCCATTTTAAACGCGTCCTTTTCGGGAATACCGAAATCAATAGCGCATTTAATACAATCAAACAGCGTTGATGTACTTCCTGCAAGCGCACCGTCTGACGTTCTCGCCGTTCCGTCTGTAACGGTCATTTCCTGTCCCCCAAATTCATATTTACCGTCGGACAATCCTGTCGCGCGCATACTATCGCTTATTAAAATCATTCTGTCAGCGCCAAACAGTTTGTAAAGCATTCTTATTACTGACGGGTGAATATGCTTGCCATCGCATATAACCTGAACATACATATCCTTGTCAAACGCCGCGCCTAATACAGATGGGTTTCGGTGATGCAGGGGCGGCATTGCGTTGAACGTATGTGTTACACACCTTGCCCCTGCGTCAGCCGATAGGGAGACTGTTTCATAATCCGCCGCGGTATGTCCTACACATACCAGCATATCGGTATTTTTAATATAATCAATCGTTCCTGCAAGTTCTGGCGCAAGAGTTATAATTTTTGCTTGTGTAAAATCTTTAAACTCGTTAATATCGGGCAGGCGCAAAAACTCAGCATTCTGCGCGCCCTTGTATTTTTCGCTTATGTACGGTCCTTCAAGATGAATACCCGCTATTTTTGCGCCTTCTTCGGAAATCGGTGCAGTCAGCACTTTTACTATATCCTCATGCGGAGTCGTCATTGTCGTGGGATAAACCGTCGTTGTGCCTGCGTTTGCATATAGCTCTGACAGTTTATCAAGTTCAGCGTCCATTGTATCAATTCCGCCCATACCATGTGTGTGAATATCCACAAGGCCGGCAAAAGCATGTTTGCCGTGAAAATCTATTCCATCACCGTCAAGCCTGCCGATTTTTTCAATTTTAGTGTCCCCGCAAAGAATATCAAGAGTTTCTCCGTTTATATTTAGGTTTTTGAATAAAGAATATTTCATTTTACACCTCTCATGCAAGTCAAAACTTATTCATTGAATGATTTCTATACAATACTTGCAAATGAACTGTGCCACCAATTATTATTGTCCAATTCTCTCCTGCCTTCGTCCGAACATTCAGGGTCAAGAAGTTCCTCGTCAAGCTCGGGAATTTTGCTAATTTTTCCGTTGGCAAACGCCTGTAAACGTTCTTTACAGCTTCTTGTGCGGTTCATTAACCCGCCTATTCGCATGTCCTGTGTTTCAAATCCAAACGGCTTGTTTTCATGAAACCACTGAGCCTTAAACGCATTATAAAACACCTCAAGCCGTTCAAAAATTACGGTATAGTCTTTTATGAGCCTATTTATTTCAGGCATATTCTTTTCCCGATATGCCGTTCTTGTTCTGATACCAATATCATTTTTCAACTTCAAAACATCGCAGAGTGATTTTATTGCAGAAAATATATATCCATAATCCTTATTTTCTGCAAGAGGCGCAAGCCTTTCACTTGCCTTAGCGTATATTTCGTTCCTGTCCTGCGATACCGTCAAATCGTATAAACCGCAAAAATAATCATTATACAGCATATATTTTGATGGAGCTACAAACTTACCTTTATTACATTCAAGTGCATTAAATCCGGGAAGGTCTATCTGCATATAGTCGTCAAATTCAATTCCTACACAATCCCTGAAGTTTTTTTTGATTTCCATTTCATTTTCTATACCCTTAAGTAACTGAGAAGTATAGAACATTGACGGAAGCACCGAAAATAAAGACGCTTCCGCACCGTCGTCTCCCCACATGGTAAAGAAAACATTTTTAACGCTATGTTCACGACAGGCTTTTAATGCCGCAATATTTGCCTTTATGGAAAATCTGTTATGCGGTACTACACCCGACCATTTCCATAGTCCGCCGGCAAACCATACAGGCGTTCCTAAATTTTCATGCGCTTCTATCATTTTGTCATAATGCTCTTTATCTGTCGAATAATAATCCCAATAAACAGGCATTATATTTTGAGGCAGCACATCACATACTTCTTGCCCTATAATATCAGGATTATCTGTATAATACTCGCCGCCGTTTACAGCGCGAAACAACATATCACTCCATATCATAGTCTGATAACCGTATTTAGTGGTTATCTCGCAAACCTTATTCAAATGTTCTCTCATAAGTGTATCAACAGGAGTGTATCCATTTCTATCAAGATACTTGCCCCTACCGATCATGTGCGCTTCATCCATTCCAATATGAATTAGTTTTGAATGAAACGCTTCAGACATTGATGCGAACATTTTATCTATCAACTCATATGTCTTTTCCTCGCCTATCAGCAAAATGTCATTACAGTCCGTATATTCCTGTACATCTTTCCATCTAACAAAAGCGTTAAGATGCGCTAACGTCTGTATACAAGGTACACACTCAATACCCCTATCCATGCAATACTTGTCAATATCCTTCAGTTCCTTAACGGAATATCTTCCACGCATATAGCCAAAATATGGCTGTCCGTCTATTTCGTATGTATCCTCCGTATAAAGCATAAGCGTGTTGTAGCCCATTGCTGCCATAATGTCCGCAAGTTTCTTCAATGTTTCAACGGTCGGTACTGCGTTTCTTGAACAGTCAACCATCAGTCCCTTTTTTTCAAAATAATCTCCATTGGATTTATATATGTTTGTCATTTTTTCACTCCTGCTATATTAATTAAACCATAACTGCAATTTTATCCACACTTACAAGTTTCGGGAACGACAAGGTAATACTTATTTTGGGGGTATTTACCGTAAAGTCAATATACGTTCTTTCTCTTTTTCCATTTGTGCCGCTTACCGTTACGCTTGTATTGATTTTATCATTGATTTTTGCAGTTATTACAAACTGCGATATACTCGGCGCATTTGCTGTATATTCGATACAAAGCAAATGCTTACCTGTGTTTTTATAGTCTATCGACACTGCTTGACCGTTTTTAGGCTTTTTATATTCAAATACACTTTCAAGCTCATCTAACTTATCCTTTAATGATGTTTCAATTTTTCCGCCGTTTTCGATAAATCTCTCAAACGTATGCGTTCCCATTATGTAATTTAAAATATTTTTTGCATTTCTTTGTAGCTGCCCGCGTGCAAGTGTTCCGTTTTTAAGGCTTTCTTCTATGTTGCTGTTAAATGTTACCGCATCTTGTGCAGGCATATATACATCATTCTGAGCGATAATCATATCCCTTAAATTTTGCTTATCGCTTTCATCTTTGCTTAGCTTCGGCCACCAGTCCGTCATAACCATTCCTGTATATCCCCATTCCTCACGAAGAATTACAGTATTCAGCTCATAATTTATCGCCGTCCAATGCTCATTTATGGGGTTATATGACGTCATTATAGTTTTTACATTGCCTTCTTTTACACACATCTCAAACGGTTTCAGATATATTTCCCTTAATGCTCTTTCAGACACAACCGATACAACCGTACTTCTGCAAAGCTCCTGCGAATTTGCGGCAAAGTGCTTGACTGTCGCACTATTTCCATGTATGTTCATTCCATTTATAAGCGCTGTTGCGATTTTACCTGTAAGATACGGGTCTTCCGATAAATATTCAAAATTTCTGCCATTTAGTGGTGAGCGATGAATATTTATTCCCGGACCCAATAATGAGTCGATATTATGACTACACAATTCCACACTTGCGTACTCGTACAACTTTTCTGCCGCTTCTACATCCCATGTACACGCTATCAAGGTTCCATTCGGCATACTTGTCGCCATGTCGCCGTTATCCATTCTAACTCCCGAAGGTCCGTCCGCAAGACAAACGACCGGTATTCCAAATTTTGAAAGTTCCTGCGTAACTCCACCGAACACGCCAGTATTGCCGGGTCTTGCCTTTGGTGATGACATTCCCTCACCTGTAACAAGACAGCGTAAATCCGTGTCGGATAACTGTGCGATAATTTCTTCCATTGTATTTTTGCCATTTTTGACATCAATCAACTTTATACCCATATCACCTGTATATTCAAAATTTTGTGGAAGATTATCGGTTATTCTCTTGTTATAATCAACGGTTCTTTTTGATACACCTCTGTATGCAGGTTTAAAATCATACGCTGGATAAAGCACATCAAAATCACGTTCAGGCGCAAGCGCTTCCGTAAGCTGCTTTGTGACTGTCAATTCGTCTATTGTAAACGTAAATGCCTTTTTTGCGTCCCGTACATTATTACCTATGTAAATATTGTACTCCCCTGCCTCCAGTACATAACACGATTTATGTCCCGTTATTCCGCTGTCATCATATGACGCAAAATCATCTATATCCATTTCCAGCAATAATCCGTCACTTTTATCAGGAATAATTACATCTGTTTTTGCAAAGGCACAAAGCGAGCGTTTTGCCTTACCGAGTTTCCCCTGCGGCACTTCAACATATACCTGCACCACTTCCCTGCCGCTTACATTGCCTGTATTCTTAACAATAACAACCGCCGATATTTTTTCATTATGCTTTGTGATACTGTACGGCTCTATTTCAAAATCCGTATATGACAATCCGAAACCAAACGGATACAGAACTTTTTCAGGCGCAAATGTCTCAAAATATCTGTAACCGACATAAATATCCTCCTGATATAAATTAAAATCCCTATTTCCAAAATTTTTGCTGCTCGGATAATCGTATATATCCTTTGCTATTGTATCGGATAACCTGCCGCTTGGATTTATCGCTCCCGAAAGGACATCAGCTATGGCGTTTCCACCCTCCTGTCCGCCCTGCCAGACATACATAACAGCTTTGATATTATATTTTTCTACCCAATTCATATCAATGATGTTTCCGACATTGAGCAAAACAACAGTATTTTCAAAATACTTTGAAACAACATCTAAAAGCTGTTCTTCTTCGTCCGTCAGATGCCAGCTCCCCTTTTCAGGCGCATTGTCCCTGTCCTCTCCTGCGGTTCTGCCGATTACGATTATAGCAACATCAGACTTTTCACGCGTTCTCTTCACAATGCTTGCATCTGGCACATACTCCTTCTGAAACCACGGTTCGCTTGCCCAGCCGTTACCCTCGTCAAACGGATTTTCCTTAATCCACGACTTGTAAATATCAACAAGCTCAGTATTTACATTTATTTTGGGATTATTAAACGCGCCGTCAAGAATATTAACGACATACTCCGTATGCACAAGTCCGCCTGAACCTGTACCGCTTTTTATGTAATCTATCTGGGTTCTGCCAAAAAATGAAATCATATTTTCGGGCTTTATAGGAAGAACATTGTTTTCATTTTTTAATAATACGCACCCCTCCGACGCAAGTTTACGAGAATGTACAGCAAGCGGCGCATATGGTTTTTCTTCTAATTCTTTTATAACTGTCATAAAATCTGTCCTTTCCATTGCAAATTATACAATAATATATCACTCATCACAGAATACACGGTATTTAATAATAAGGGAGGGAGAGAGGGTCTTATTGGGGTAACAAGTTCCGTATATTCTGAGATCAGCAATATATTTTGTGTTGTTTACTATCCCGCAGTGCCGCTTTTTCTCAAGACATTTTGGAAAATTCGCGGATTTTCACGGCTAAGTAGCTAATATTTATAAAGTTTAAACAGAATAAAATTAACAGTAGATATTATAAACTGCAAAAATATTCTCATCTATTTCTTCAAATAGTCATCTGCTGCAAGGTACACTCCTGCACTCCACCCCATCATTGCAGGCATTTTGTATTCATTTGCAACATCCAGTCCGCCGCTCACAACATTGTATTTCTCCCACAAATTTCCGGTCTCTTCAAAGGTTTTATCGACAAGTCTTATGTATTTTTCAGCAATTCTCTTTGCCTCTGTCTTATATCCGTATTTATCAAGTCCCATTATGGCAACATATTGCAGACAAGCCCAACCATTGGGATAATTCCACTGGTAAGTTCCCTTTGCATCATTTTTTTCACAAGTTAAAATGCCATATTCAGTTTCAAGTCTATCTAATGCTTTCACGAGAGCCAACGCATTTTCCCTCTTGGCAATTCCCGCAAACATCGGATAAAATGATGCGGCAGACAAAATATTGCTTAGCTTCCCTGTAATAAAATTATAATCAAGCAAAAGCCCGTTTCCATCATCCATGCTTTCAAGCATAAGTGCTTTTCTCTTATCTGCTCTATCCTGCCATATCTGTTCTTCTCCGTTTTGAAGCTCAGATGCAAAAAAACTCATATTTGACTCCATCATAAACAATAAAGAATTAAGATCCACTGCCGCAAAATTAAAAGCATCGTAATCCCAGCGCGGAGTAATATCCCATCCGCTTTCAGCGGTAGTACGATAATGTCTTCCGAGTATGTGAACCTCCGCGTCCGGCATAAATCCTGCACGTCTTTCAAAGTCCTCTGCCATTTCCAAATACATTTTCTCGTTTGTCAATAGTGAATCATAGTGACTAAGTCCTATATCCGAATTACGTTTCGTATGCCAAAACTCATATTCCTTTTCTAAAATATGATACGCCAAATACAGCCAAGAATCATCTTTATAATAATCGTAAATATCCCGTACCATGCAACTAAGAAACGGCGGCTGTGAATGTGTCAAATAGTATGTACGATTTCCATTTGGCATAAACCCGTATCGGTTTACCAAATACATCATATCATCAACATTATATTTTGCCTGAGCTGCTCTTCCGTCTAACAACAATCCTTTATTAGTAAAATAGGTATCCCAGTAATATATCTCATCAAAATGACCTACTGCCGGAACTGTGTATGGGTAAGGCATTCCGATAAGCGTCCCCTCATTTTCTCTGTTCCGCTTGATACATCTGTCCCAATTATCACTGATAAACTTTTTAACCTTATCTGACATTTTTTCTCCTTATTTTATATTCATAACTGTTATCTTCACCTTATTGTCTGTCATGCAGTCCCTTCCGATAAAAACATCAAATTCTCCTGCTTCAACACAAAATTCACCGTTTCTGTTGTAAAAACCAAGTTCTTCAAGCCCCAGTTCAAAGACAATCTCTTTACATGCTTTCTTTTCTATGAACACTTTCGAAAAGCCTTTCAGTTCTTTAATCGGTCTTGTCATAGAAGCAACTCGGTCACTAACATAACATTGCACCGTTTCTTTACCTGCGCGCACGCCTGTATTGGTAATTATAACACTCACTTTAAATGTTTCACCATTTTTCAATTCATCTAATGTAAGTATATAATTTTCACACCTTATCTGAGAATATTCAAAATTTGTATAACTTAATCCATATCCAAATGGGTACATTGGCGTTGATTTACAATCCCAATAATTGCTGCCATCGCCATAATATGCCATACCGTTTCCGAAATACGAAGGATAATTATAGTATATCGGAATCTGTCCTGTAACCCTTGGGAAAGTCATTGGCAGCTTTCCCGACGGATTAACCTTGCCGTAAATAATATCCACTATACTCTGAGCAGCACAAGTCCCGGACTGCCAAGCATATAATATTGCATCAAAATACAGTTCTGCTTCTCCCAAAGCAATCGGACGTCCGAAGCACATCACCCCAACCGTCTTTTTGCCCAATAATTTTATCTTCTTTGCAAATTCAAGCTGCTCTCTTGGCAAATCAATATTTGTCAGGCAATTATCTTCGCCGCTCAACTTTGCACTTTCTCCAAGCACAATCACAACAGTATCAACATCTCTGATAGTCGGAATAATATCATCCCACAAATATGGAAGCTCCGCAAAAACTATCTTATCATTATCTTCACATTCTAAAAATACTTCTTGAATACTTTTTAGTATTCCTGCATCATAATCGGGCGCCCAACTTCCTAAATGAGACCTTTTTTCATGTAAAAACGGTCCTGTCACAGCAATTCTTTTTGAATGTTTGATTGGTAATATATCGTTATTTTTCAAAAGCACCATACATTCATCCGAAAATTGCTTTGCAATGGCAATGTGCTTCTCGAAGTTGACTTTTTTTTGCTCTGTGTACGGATTTTCAAATAACCCGAATTTGTCTTTTATGTAAAGCACTCGATAAACCATTTTATCAATGGTTTCCTCCGACACTTTTCCTTCTTCTACCAATTCGCTCAAATGCTCTATATAGCATCTGTCAACCATATCCATATCCAGTTCAGCATTGGCAGCCAGCATAGCCGCTTCTTTTTCATCTTTTGCCACTCTGTGATTTACCAATTTTGCAATAGATGCCCAATCGCTGATAATAAATCCTTCAAATCCCAGTTCTGTTTTAAGTATGTCGTATAATAAATATCTGCTTGATGCCACCGGCTGACCACTTATTTCACTGAAGGAGTTCATTACAGTCGCTACATTTTCCTCCACTACTGCCTTAAACGGTTTTAAATAATAATTTCGCATGGTATATTCGCTAATTTCCGTCTTGCCGTAATCACGTCCGCCCTCAACAGCTCCATACCCAAGATAATGTTTTGCACAGGCAGCAATAGAATCAGTGCTTTTATAATCATCACTCTGAAATCCGCATACAGCCGCCTTACCCATCTCAGAAGTGAGATACGGATCCTCACCAAAACTCTCAATACATCTGCCCCATCTCGGGTCGCGTGAAATATCAATCATTGGCGAAAACGTCCAGTGTACTCCATCACTTGCTGCTTCCTCCGCAACTGCACGATACGCATTTTCAAGCAATTCGGTATTAAAACTTGCAGCCTCCGCAAGAGGAATGGGCATAACGATATGATGTCCATGAATAACATCTCTGCCGAAAATCAATGGAATTCCTGTCGGAGATTCTTCCAATGCAATTCTTTGCAGTTCATTTAACAAATCCACATTTATCTTTTTTTGCTTATCGTTTCCTGCTGTTGCAGTATCTGCAAGAATAATTGAACCGACTCTGCCTCTTCGAATTTCATCTCTGACTTGCTTTGTATCCTCCAACTGTATCTGATTTAATTGTCCTACTTTTTCTTCTATGGACATATTTTTGATTTTCTCAATAATTTTACTTGACCTCATATTTCGTCTCCACACACACAAATACCTATAACCATGTCATATTTGTATTATTAAACTCTCTATACCTGCTCATTCCAAAATCCCGCGCTGGTTTTTTCATCTAAAACAAATGCAATCGCTCCGGACCATCCTTGAAGCAATGAACCGTCTTTACAGTATGGTGAAAAATATTCTATCATGGTATAATTTCCATTTTTCAAATTGTATTCAAAGGGAATAGTCAACAGATGTTTATATTCCATACCATACTTCCGTTTTGCATAAGCATACATGGCAGATAAATATGGCCAGTTCGCACCGTTATGATAATTAAAGCTCTGCGTAGATTTGTTTTTTGCCGCATCAATTTTTTTATAGAACGGATATACGCACATGCTTCCAAAATTAATATCAACACCGTTATTCTGCGTTTCAAGCATCTGTTCCATTTTAAAAAGCATTTTTCGGGAATGTTCCTCATCTGCAATATCGAAAATTGCCGCAAATACCGTATCAATGGACAAATTATCCTCCGTATAGTCTTCATTTGTAAAATTAACGTAATACCCCAATTCTTCGCTCCACAGAATATTATTGATTGCATCTTTTACTTTTTTAAACCAATCCATATAATATACAAATTGCTCTTCATTGTTTTTTAATTTGTAAATCTGCGCTATACTATACAAAGCTCTTGCAAACAAAATCTCATCATACGTTACATAGCCATACCTGTTCACCTCATCAGCCCAATCTCTCTGATTATATTGTCCGGCTTTATACAGCAATCCCGTATCATCGCAATACATAGATAAATGTTTTATTGCTTTTACGGACGTTTCAAGAATAGTATTATCCCCTGCCACCATATCCGCAAACGATATGTCCTTGCTAAACCGTATATAATCATACAGCATCATCGCCAAAAACGAGGGGCTGTCATAGTGATCTCCCCACCAATCCGACCAGTCGCTTTTAACTGCAGAGGGACATGCACCATTTTGGCTTATTCCCCTTATAAGAGTTACAATCTGATTTTTCACTTTGGAAAGATTACCATTATACATCGGCAAAACAGTATAATAAGAGTCACGATAATAAGTACGCATCGGCGACAAGTATCTGCATCCTGCCATAAAGCCTTTATAATCATCTTTTTCTTTATAATTTTCCAGTGCGCACCAATATGCGGAATTATATGCAGCCTTTTCTATCTCGTTTAAATTTTCAGGCATATAAGCTTCTGAAATTTCTTTTTCAACCGAATCGCACACACCATCAAAATCAATAAGAAAATTCACTGTATTTTCGTATATGTCTCCACAAATCATCAGTGTTCGAATTTTATTTTTGTGCGAATCAAGGCGAAAATAAGCGGCATGATTTTCCTCAATATAGTGAAAATCGCTGTCTGAGATAAATGCCTTGTTTTCTCCTTTTAATGATTTATTTTCAATACTATTAATATCATAAAAGAAATTACCGGTAACACCTATTTCCAAAACATCATCTTTGTTATCTGTAATAAGCCTATAACTTGTATAAATTCCATTATCCTTTTCACTAAGAAATTGCTCTATTTTAAGCTGCGCCGTTTTTAAATCAATTTCAATCGTCTGTTTTCTCCCAAGCATAGAAACCTTTTTGTCCAGCAAAACATTCTGAACTTTTCCATTGTAAACGATATTCATATAGGAAATAGGAGCTTCAAACGTACTGCCGTCTGCAATGGCATAATAATCTATCGCCCCGCTGCCGTTAAACCTTGCGCCAAAAACATTATTTGATACATCATAATTTACTTGCTCAAACAGTTTTCCGCATGCAATAATTTCACCGTTTTTCAATAAATTTTTCATATTAAAAATACCCTTCTTAATACTATACCGCTTCTATTTTTGCTTTTCTGCTAAAAATCTTATATAAATCATCACTTTCAAACTTTGGCTTTCTTTCATAGGTGTACAACCCGTTCACTTCCTGTTCCACATCATAAAGCTGTGTATAACAAAAACCGAATATATTGCCGTTATCTAAAAGTGCATCGGTCAATCCCTGTAACCTCAGCAAAAATTCTTCTTTTGTCTTAGGCGCGTTTCCATATCCCCAGCCATTTGTGGTTCCGCTTTCATCCCATTGTATTCCGCCATATTCACCAAGACAGATAGGTTCACCGCAATAGTTCATTCTTCCATTCATTCGCGTATCAAAATATTCACATATTCCTTCCTGTTCAAGCTTGCGGTAACGCGCGGAAAATGTTTCCGGATTCTGGTCATAATCGTGAATATCAAAAATATCTGTTATTACATGAAAATGACCGCTTGTATCAATGCAGGGACGGCTGCTGTCCAACGCTTTTGTTTCATGATAAACTGCTGACAAAATGCTGTTATTCTGCTGATGTCCATTCAAATCCCATGTTTCATTAAACGGACACCAGCAAACAATAGCAGGATGGTTAAAATCTCTTGTCACAGTCTCGCGCCACTCTTTCAAAAAAATATCCAATCCGCTTATATTGGTATGGTCAAACCCCCAGTTTGCATACTCACCCCAAACCATGTAGCCTAAACGGTCACAGTGATACAAAAATCTCGGCTCAAATACCTTTTCATGCAGACGTGCGCCGTTAAAGCCTGTCTCCATTGAAAGTTCAATATCACGAACAAGCGCTTCCTCTGTAGGTGCGGTATAAATCCCGTCGGGATAAAAACCCTGATCCAATACCAACCGCTGAAATACAGGCGTATCGTTGAGCAAGAACTTCATTCCGTCAAATCGGATACTTCGCAAGCCAAAATAGCTTTTCACTTCATCCTTACCAAAATGCAAAGTTACGTCATATAACCTGCCGTTCCCACATTCCCACAAGTGCTTTTCAGTCAAAGGAATTTCCAGCCGGATTGTTCCGCCTTTTGATATGGCAGACGCCTTGCCTGTTTCTTTGCCTTTGTAAGACGTAAATACTTCAAAATTCCCGCTGCCCTGTAAAGCTGCTTTGATAGTCACTTTACAATTATCCACATCGGGATAGAAGCATACGTTTTTAATATGATTTTCGGGGATATATTCCAGCCATACAGTCTGCCAAATTCCCGTTGTCCGCGTATAAAGGCAGCCTACAGATGCGTATTGGAACGACTGCTTACCTCTCGGCTGGCTATGAACACGCATATCATCTTTTGCACAAACAGTTATTGTATTGTTCCCTTCCGTGACAAAAGCAGTAATATCTAACGAAAACGATGTGTAGCCCCCGCAATGTCTGCCGGCTTCTTGTTGATTAATATATATAATCGTCTCATAATCAACCGCACCGAAATGCAGAATTACTCGCCCGTCAAGCTGTTTCTTGCTTAGCTGAAAGGTTCTGAGATACCAAACCGCAGGCATAAAATCCTTATGTTCAACACCCGATAGCCTGCTTTCGGGACAAAACGGAACAACAATTTTACTATCTAAACAGTCTCTCTTATAGAACTCTCGCTCTATTCCGCTGTTACCATAATCGATTTCAAATTCCCATTTTCCGTTTAAATTTGTCCATTCCCTCCGTTCAAACTGCGGATTTGGGTGTTCTGCTCTTGGTATATGGTTCATTTATAACTCTCCTCACATTCCATTATATTTTCGTTTATGATATTACTTCCAAAGAATATCATAAATCACTTTTGCCGCCGCGCCCCTCGTTATCAAATCTCCCTGATATTCTCTCGAGGTGGGTAAGGATTGATCACCTGCGTCAGCCATAACACAACTACTCTGATTAAATGCAATAATTTTTATATTTCATATTTTTCTCTGCATAAATACATCTTCGTAATATTTCTTTATTCAGCTATAAAATACGGCTGCAGATTTTCATTCCACAAATATATAGAAGCTTTCTTTGCATTATCAGCTATACTTCCGAATTCAAAAGTAATTTCTTTCGTTTCATTGGGCTGTATTATAATTTTTTGTGATTTTGTTTTAGACAGTTTACCGTCATTGTCAAGAAGTGCACCAATAGCATAATGTATTTCTATATTCTTATCCGAATAATTGCTTATTACCTTTGATACTGTATAATCTTCCCCTTCTACAGGCTTTAAAATATCTGACTTTATTATCGTTAACGGCGCAATGCTCGACTGTTCTGTTACCGCAACACTCATGTCATTTTTCCATATATTAATATCTTTTGCACTATAACCTGTATCATATTGGGTTAAAATTTCAACTGCTTTATCGATTGCGACATTGGGACGGCTGTTCATCTTATTTGCCGAACTCGTGTAATTTATTACCTTGCTTCCGTTTGAATCCGACACTGCACCGTCATACATACAGTCCATATACACGGTCGTGCCTTGTGTCGTGTTGGAATATACTCTTTTTGTTCTGGATGAACCGAATTCACAGTTTGAAAAATATCTTATTACCGTTCCGTAATTAGACAGTGATAAACCGTTTGCCGTACCGGCTGTAAGTATCATTTTTGAAGAGCAATTTATTATCTTACCGTTTGAACCGACTGTTCGTATGGGTTGAGCATAAGTAGACGCGCTGATATTACCCGAAAAATTAACGTTCATAACAACACCATTTACATACGGAAAAACAGATAAATCAGTTTCCGAAGTGCTTATATTCACTTTTATATTATGTCCGCCGCCGTTATACACGCCGCTGTAACCATATTTTGCACTGCCCGATGCACCTGTGCCCTTATAATCGGGACACTTTGTCATATCTAAATCTGCTGTCTGCATGAAAAACATTCCTTTTCCGAATGTATTCTCATCATTTGAGCTTGAACCTGTTTTTGATTCAAAGCATTTTGTCAAAAACGCAAAATCGTCTTCATTTTGAATAAGATACGGATCATCCTTTGTTCCGCTGCCTGAAAAACCATTCTCCATCGTTCTTACTTTTATTGGAACTGTTGCTTTCAGATTATCACCATATTTTATTGTTACGGCTGTATCACCTTTTGACAAAGAGGTATTATCCCCTATTCCCCACCCTTGTACATTCTTTGTTGTTCCGTCTGAGTACGCTGCCGTAACTACCATTCCGGCAGCGTTAAAATATTCGCCTTCATTATACACGGTTTTTTTAGGTGGTACAGTTATGCTTATATCTGTTACTTCCGAGCGATTCTCAACATATGACGGGAATATATAACAGGCGGTAGGTATTCTCTCTTTCGAGGTAAGGTTTGTTCCGTTATACACGATGTCTTTTGCATATACCCCTACAACATATCCCTCACTTCCTGATACGTTGTCTACACCCTCGGCACGGTATCTTATACTTTTGCCGTCAGGGTTATATACCCTCTGCTGAGATGTTGAACTGTTATGTATCATTCGGCAGGCAGTATTGTTTTCGTCAGAATAATTTACCATCTCGCTGAATGCAATATGAGAATGTCCTGTCATAAATACTGCCTCTTTGTATTCCATGAGCAATCTTTGTAAACGCATATTACCCACATAGCTGTCATTTATCATCATGGGCTGAACATAAATACCATTGTACCTGTCGCCGGGTCCCCAGTTATGATAAAAAGCGTGTTCAAGTATAAAGATGTTTGTATTTGTTCCCGCATACGTCCTCAGAAGATTTTCCAGCCAGTCAAGCTGAGCAGACGAGAAATTATCCTGAAGATTGGTATTTGATATACTTGTAAGCTCTTGTGCCAGGTAAATAAACAAATTATCCTTTTCGCCCTCATCACCTTTTTTCAGCACATAAAACCACGGCGATTTTTCAAACGGACGAACCATGTCTTCCCTTGATGTATAATTTATAAAATTATCATTTTCCTGCGAATCGTGATTTCCACGCGCCATATAAATCTTTGCGGGATCATATTTTGAGTTTTTAATACTCTGCGTATATACATCATATTCGGAAGCACCACCATAAGAAGTACAATCACCCGATATATTTACCATATCAAGATTTAATTCGGCAAAGTAATTCAGCGCCTGCGTCCATTTATACGGTGCGCCGCAATAGTTATCGGAATTTGGATCTGAACTGTTATAGTTTACATGGATATCCGATACCGATGCGAATGCCATTTCAAGATTCCCGCTGTCAAATTGCTTATTCTTGGGAATTTCATAAAAAATCGCATCTGATATTCCTTGCGGAGTATAATTCTCCGTCTCGGCAAAGAACACCGCCAAACGGGTTGCTCCGTCCGGAATTGCCATATTTTCGGGCATATTGTACTCTACAGTTTCATTTGAGTCTATTTTAATTGACGTTATCTTTTCATATCCGTTTAAAATCTCGTTATCATCTGCCCAGAACAAAATGCAATACCCTGTTTTATTACCGACAGATATGGTAACCTTTCCCTCCGCATATCCGGGGATTTCGGATTCATATCCCGAAAATTCGTAACTCACCAATAAGCCCTGTGCACCGACAATATTGCAAGAGGGATAAATCACATTAAACAACAGCATTACACTTGATATAGCACTTATAAGTTTATTTTTCATTTCATTCTCCTCTCACCGTATCCGGTGCTATTCTTCTATTTTCGCTTTTTTGCTGAAAATACGATACAAATCAGTTCTGCAAATCTTTAGCTCTTTCATAGGGGTATTTAAAATACTTTCCAAAGAATATCATAAATCACTTTTGCCGCCGCGCCTCGCGTTACAAATTCTTCCTGATACTCTCTTTGTATCGCCGTATTCTTTCTGCCAATAAATTTTAATGTTTTCTCTATAAGAACGTACATATCGTCTGTAGCCAAATAATTCCCTGCATCTAAATTTTCATCGTTTATCACGCCAAGCGAACGAAGTTTGTTTGCAGCATTGCCTTCCGGAACATCTTTAAACTCAAGCGTTTCTGAAATTTCGGGATTAAGCGCCTGCATTAGCCATAATGCAAATTCTCCTCGTGTAATATTCTGATTTGGCGAAAACATTTTTTCGCCTGTCGCACGAATCATTCCAAGCGCATAAAGGCGTTCTGCTGCTTGCTTTGTCTTTGCATCTGTTATATCATTAAACATATCGGAGGCTTTCTCTGTCTGAGTATATGTTGCCTTTTTATTAGAAACCGATATATTCGATTGCTTCTTTTTAACAATTTCATAGTTCATTGTTTTATTATCTTTTGTCAGTAATATTTTTGTATATCCTTCAGGTGTTTTTTCGGTCATCAGCTTTCGTAATCTTTGTCCGGATGAATTCAACACCCATACGTCATATACATTATAATTCTTAATAATTATTTCTCCCTCAACAGGCTCAATTAAAACCGGAGCTGTACCGCTATCCAATACAGCGGAAAAATCCTTTTCAAGACGCATACCTGTATTGCTTTGTCTCGCCTGAGTGGTAAGAAGCATTTTTTCACTTTTATCTATTGGCTGTTTATCAACCGCTATAATGGAGTTCACTGAAAACTCTGTATCTATATGAAATACAATATCATCAGTTTCAATTGTCTCACCATTAATATATCCTGCGGCTGCTTGTGCAGTTTCTGCATTCATAGAAAATATAGCTTTATTCCTATCTGTTGTGAGTTCACCGGTTATAGATGTATAAACACCGCTCTTTTTTCCTTCTGCAGCTAATTTCAAAACCTCATCATCACTGCATGAAGGTTCATATTGTTCTTCAAAAACCAATCCTGTCTTTCCGATGAGACCAATCCACGGGTCAAACGAAAGTGTCTGTTTATTCCTTTTGCTAAGATCTTCATTACGATACAAGTGATAATATCCTTTATCCGGTTCCTTAACCGCGCCACTCAAGGAAAGAAACGCCGCTGAGGGTAGTCCTGACATTTTCAACGGATTACCGAAAACCGTAAGAACCTCATCCACTTTCTCGTTTGCAGTTTCCGTGAGAGTTGGTATATATTCTTTATAAACCGAAGCGGCAAATAAAATCGGATTGCAGCCCTGAAATCTGCCATAGGTAGCCAAAAGTAAAGGTGTTTCCGCAGTCGTGGGATTTGGCTCACAATCATTCCATTCAGAAAGCGTGCGGACTTTGTGGTATACTGCACGATTCATTACATCACCAATAGTACCCATATTAGGATCAATCAGATTAGATGAGAGAGTTTCGTTAAAGGTTGTGCCTGCCCAAACTCCCCAACCTTTGGCAGGGTGGTGCCAATATGAATGTACATCTATAAAATCAGTTGAGGCATTCATATTCAGCCACGCACTTCCTGATACACCCCAATTTGTACCGCCGGTTACAAGAGACTTAATACCCATATCTTTGAAGTATTGGTATCTTTCCTTTATATATTTTGATTGAAGATATATTTGGAAATTAAATGTATCTTCCGCGCGTTGTTCGCTGCATTCTGCCGCAAAAGCACTTATAGACCATTCGGACTTTGGATCGTATTTATATCCGGCAGCAAGACTTTCTCCCTCCTGAACACTGTTTTTGCCCGGTTGTGTCCATGCAGCAAGTATAGCTTCATCCGTTTTATACTTTTCTTTCAGCCAATCGGTAAAAAGCGTGTCAAGCTGTTTTGCATAGTACGATGAAGACGGTCTAGGATATCTGACAAGATAGTTCTCATTTATAAGATCAGTACCTATAAGAGCCGGATCATCCTTTATTCTCAGTCCTGTATAGGGGTTATACCAATTAAACAACTCAGTCGAAAATTGCTTATGTAACTCTTGAATAATTGGATCATACGCATCATATCCCTTTTGTGCCGTATCTACAGTGCTGTAATCCTGGATGTTATCATCTTCATACGATTTTCTGGAAGTTGCGTTATCTATAAACCAGTAGATTCCCCGTTTCTTACATTCGCTCAAAAAATAACATAAAGCATCCATATGTTCTTCATCGAGGGAGGTGTTTCTTTCTTGTGAACGACCAAAAATATTACTGTTATGATTATTTTGACCGTCCATATGATGTATTCTTACAAGATTAAAACCCGAAACTGCAATCCAATCTACAAGTGCATCCGTTTCACTGTGAGACATAAATAACATTTCATCATGAACATTTATACCCCAAAATTTGAACTCCGTGCCGTCTTCAAATACCATCTTATCATTTTCAGTGTGAACAAAACCGTGTTTTCCCGCAGGCGCATCCAACAAATGCGACATGTCTAATATTGTGCCTTTCATACTATCAATATTGGGCTGTGTATATGCCCACCATGTACTGGTATCCGGATTTGCATAATCTATCACAGAGGGTATATATGGGATCTTATCGGTAAGAGTTGCGGCAACAATCACTAAATACGCATCACGACCGGATGTACTTGCAACAATCTTGGTTATAGTTTTATCCGGATGTGGATTAGGGCAAGCATACATACCAAGTGATATCTGACTGGTAGACCCGTTTGCTCCCTCCCAAATCGGGATACATGTATCTGATGAAGCTTTTCCCCACCAGTTAAATATATCCTTATTTCCCGCAATCTTTACCTCTGAGCTTGTTCCGTCATCATAGACAAAGGTATAAGTTCCGACAATATCGGAAATCCATCCCGATGTATGAAGAAAATATACTCCGCCTGCCTTTTGATTAACTTCTATCTCTGCGGATATCGGAAAAAATTGATTGTTTTGTCCTCTGAGAACAATAGCGGATTTGCCGTCATTATCTTTAGGTTCTATAATGTTAAATTTAACTCCTCTAAAATACGTTTCGCCTCTAAGTGCAAAGCTACTGAAATCATTTGCTGACCCCTGATCTAACCAGCCGCCTTTTCCGTCACCTTCTACATCATCGGCAAATCCCATGTTTACTGCCTTAGTGAGATCAAGCGGTGTAAACTCTAAATCTTCTACTTTGATTTCTGATTGATCTATCCTGTCATATGCTGCATTTACAGGCAATGTGCCAAATATTAAACACAGAACCAAAATTAAACTTATTTTCTTCATCTATATCTCCTCCCTTCAGTCATTATTGGACGGTGTCATACCGCTGCTGATATAATAAAGCTTTTCTACTCCTTTCGGTTCCCAATCTACAATATAGCACCAACAAGGATCGCCTTTTTTAATATCTTCAAGCGCACGTCTTTCACATTTCCCTGTTCTTGGATTATATTCGTATATAGTAGCGCCTTCATGAACCATAAATGTTTCGGTCGGTTCACCTGCTATCTCAAACTGTATTATGTCTTCATCGCGGTATCTTATAGAATCCATTTTAAAGAAAGCTTGATTTTTACCCGGCGAATAGGTATCTGTTTGCCAATTTTCCGGATCCCCGCTCAAATCATATACTGATGCTACATAAAATGGGTCTTCTCCAATCATCTTATCATAAAAACGTACCAAACACCTCTTATTTAAACCATGCTTTTCAACAAATTCCGGCGTTGCCATATAGCTTTGTCCTCCGGTAAAATTGAGCCGTACTTTAATTTCATCATTATCGTCTACAATTGTATCTGTGCTTTCAAGCATGGCTATTTTGGTATAAGAATTGCAAAGCTTATCACTGTTTGTGGTTAACGCAATAAATCTCGGCACGGGATTATCTCTGAGATTGAAATCCGATACCATTGTCACTTCACCGCCTACAACCCTCGTTTCTTCAATATTATTAAAGGTAATATGTTTTACAGTAAATTGACCATCAATCTCCATCAGTGCAAACATTGTTGCTTTTTTGAATGACATTCCGGTAATAACGGCATTCTTCTCAAATTTGTTTACCGTTCTTTTATAACCCCAGTTTTCAGGTATCTCAGCCTTAGTGATTTCACCTTTAGAATTCAACGTAAATTTCAAAAATCCCATTCCATCGTAATTCTTTGCAACAGAAGCCATATCATCAACATTGAGCGAACCTGCCTTGAGCTTTGAAGCAAGCTTATACACTGCTTCACCCGCATTGCCGGTAATTTTGTGAACACGAACCTCGTGATCCTCACCACTATCTGTTGTCCAAGCACCTAATACCACGCCGTAAAACTCGTTCATTTCAGACAATGCTTCATCTGATTTTATAAAGCGCGCATATTTATTATCGTCAATATAAATTTCTACATTCTTTCCCATCAGATTTTTGTAATCCTCCTGAGCAGAATATTTTTTTGAAACATATGACTGTACTATTAACGGATTATCTTCACTCATTTCAAATTCAGTACCGTCAACATAGATAGAACTTGAACTGCTTCTTTCCATCTTGCCCTTGACACTCCTGCTTGAAGCAACAATGATAAATCGGCTTTCATCTTCATTGCACCAATAGTCAAAAACCATGTTAGCTTTTAAATCAAGGATATTACTGCTTCTTACACCATCTATATAAATCTCTAACTCAGGTAGATCCTCAAAGCCCGAAATTACATTTTCATTCATTTCATCTGAAACATACTTGATTTCATTCTTATCCGCACGATATATCAATCCTCCGGTTCGCAAAGAATACGCATCAACTTTTACAATCTCTTTATCTTTTATAATAACTTTGGCAAAACTGTTTATGTATTTCCCTGCAACCGCATTTTCGTTTAGTGTAATCTTTGCATCTTCATCAACCACAAATGTTTCTCCGGTGTTTCTAAGTGACATTTTCTTTATTCCCGAAGGATATATATCTTGCTTACTCTGGTCTTTATTTATATATTCTATAAAATCATAAACAACTTTTGTATCGCCTAAAACATCGATATATATTACAACATCGTCGCTGTTTCGCATATATATGTTTGCTCTTCCCTCCGGAATTACGCCTAAATCTATATTCTCCGTAGCGTAACTCATTCCATTATCAATCTCTATTATGTTATTCCATATATCAACATTAACAATATCTGCCTTTTTCTTCACAATACCTGCTTGGGTTAGTAATGTTCGATCTTTGTCAATTGAAGAACCGGTTGATGTATTTATTACGATATAGCTATCAAGAGCATTGTCTAAGAGTTTCAGCGCATCCTTTAATTCAAATTTTGAATTAACTCCCTTTAACACATCTGCATCGGCAGCCGCTCCAATATATCCTTTACTTTCTGCAAAAGCATCATATCCTAAAACTTTCACAATAATCTTAATTGCTTCATCATAGGATATCGGATTTGTAGGATAGAAATTATCCGCCTTTTCAATTAATCCGGTGTCTAATGCAAGTTGAATTTCATTTGCCGCAAATTCTCCGGGGACTACATCTTTAAAATCAACTTTGTCATAAGACGAAGCTGGATTATTAGATAGGTACATTCTAATCGCAGTTTTAACAAATGCCGCTTTACTCATTTGCTCTTGATTTGTATCTATTTCATCCGCATCTAAAAATCCAAGTTTTTCAAGTCTTTCAGCTTCTTTTAACGCACCTCTTGACGCAGCAGTAATCTTAATATCTGATTTTTCAATCGGACTATTTTCTCCCTGCAACATCTGATACATCACTTTTGCAGCCATTGCTCGCGTCACATCTCCTTGCGGAATAAACATATTATCACCCATACCGTTCACAATGCCCATTTGCTGAAGCTTGCTAACTGCCTCTTTAGCGTAGTCTGCTATCTGATTATCATCAGTAAATTCCAGTTTACTGTATTCCTCATCGATAAGTAAATTCTGACTTTCTATGATGCGGTTAATAATTACACACATATCCTGTCTTGATATTGTTTTGCCCGCGCCAAAAATATTGCCCCCCATTCCTGCGACAACTCCGGCGTTCACGGCAGCAGAGACATAACCGTAATACCAGTCTGACGGATTTACATCAGAAAAGTCACAGTCTACATTTTCTGTTTCCATACCAAAGGCTTTTACGATAATAGTAACAAATTCTTCTCTTGTGATAGCGTTATCCGGGCGGAATGTACTGTCACCATATCCATTTATGATATTATGTTCGCTAAGATAAAGAATACCGTCGCGCGCCCATTCAACCGATGAAATATCGCTGAATGTTGTCTTATCCGTTGGTAACTCATTAGGAAATGTTGGAGTTGTAGGAATCTGCGTCTCGCCTATAGTCGGTCTGTTACCTCCGCCTGATGAACCGCCGATTCCGACATTTGAACCCGACGAACCCGATGTGGCAGTAATCGTTGCGCTGCCATTTACCTCGATTTCTTTCACTGTATCTGTATCAGAATAGTAACAATACAGCTTTCCTGTGGCAGATATTTGTGAGCTTCCATTTTTCAACAATCCGATTGCAAATGTTCCAATTCCATCCTTCAAGGATATATTATTCAATTTGTCAACCGTGCGGCTTATTCTCAATCTACCCACATCGCTTGTAACCGTAATTCCGCTATCTTTTAAAGCGTCCGCTATCTTAACATCACCTTTAAATAACTGCAATAGACTGCCATCATATGAAATCTCAATATCAAAACCACATACTGTCTCATTCGCAGCGCCGCCTGAAAACTCCAAATTCTGCTCGATTACCTCATTTGTTTTTCCGCCAACAGACTTTAGATTTAAGTCAGTATTTTTCACAATTTTGCCTGTACTAATTGTTGAATCAGTTGTAAATTCCAGACTGTATTTTTCAGTCTGTGTAACTCCGCCTTCCGACAGTGTTTTTTCAACAACAACAGAATACTTCTTGTTAGCTGCAAGATTATCAAGCAGGTATATTACATATTCATCCGTTTTTTCATTGTACTCAACAATAGACGGTACTTTTTTGTTTTCACATACGACCATCATTGTATCACTCGACATCCGGCTATTATCCATTTTGCTGTCAAACTTAACAGAAAATTGATTTGTTTGTCCGCTAATCACATCGCCATTTTCGAGCAAAGCACCGTTTGCCTTAACAGACAGCACTTCCGGCGGCTGATTTGACAAAATTGTCATTTCATCAACCATAATACATGCATTTTTTGCAAGACCTCTTATATCGCTGAAAAATCCTATTTCTGTAACCTTAGCATAATCAAATTTACTTTCATAGGTTTTATACCCTGAAATATATGTACCTTTTGCCGGCAAGTCTTTTAGAGGGATACGCACAAAATTCCAGCCGGTATTCTTTACATAATTTTCAATCTCAACCTTTGCCTCTAATTTTGTTTCTCCACTGTAAGTTTGCGCAACTCCAAAGTCAAGTTTACTTATATCAAAATCTTTCGGCACATACATCATAAATCTTATTTCAGCAGAACTGTCCTTAATTTTTGATAAATTCAATGCGTTCGCCGCTGCAAACCCTGCCGACTGTCCATTAAAATTATTCGAATTAAATCCAATACAAACACCGCTTGTACCTATTGCGCTATATTCTGCGCCTGATTCTATCTCGGCGCCGTTAGTCCTCATATAACTCCAGCCATCCCCGAGAGTATCGTCAAATATATTGCTAAATACTGCAAGCTTTGCATTATGTTTAACATATTTTACTGTTTCCGAATTACGCGACTGCTGCTCTAATTCATTAACTGCCTTCACATAAAATTCATAGAAAGTATCGTCTGCACAGTCGGTAATTACATAAGAACAATCCGAAGTTTTTGCTGCGAGGGTACCATTTCTGTATATTTCATATCCTACTGCTCCTTCAACGGCATTCCACGAAATTTTAACATTCCCCTCATCATCCGTCGCTGACACATTTTGAGGCGGTGAAATGATATCAGCCACAATTGAAATCTCAGATGTTTTATCAGATTTATCAGAATTCTCTCCTACTGCAACAACGGAATAGGCATATTCATTGCCCGCTTTCAGATTAGAACTGTCTGTATACTCATGCACATCCGCTCCAACCTCCGTCAAAAGAGTTCCATTACGATATATTTCATATCCCGTCACGGTTCCATATCTTGGTGCTTCCCATGTTAATTTTACAGCTAACTGATTTGAAACTGATACAGCAGTATAATTTTCCGGTCTTCCGATACTGCTTATAAAACTGCTGCGTACTGCTGAAAATTTTGTCTTATTTCCGTCTTCCAGCACTTCACGAACCGAATATTCATATATCTGTCCCTGAACGACATCTTTATCTTCATAGCTTTGTACGCTGCTGTCAACCTCCGCAAGTTTCTTTCCATCTCTGAAAACTTCAATGCTTTCGCAATTATCCGATTTTTCGTTCCAGCCAAGCATAATACTATCCTGTGCAACATCAATAACATCAAGTTTTATATTTGTTTTTTCCGGCTGCTTAATCTCATAGTAATAGGTGAAATCTCCGTCTTCCACACACAAAATAGGGCTTACCGTTCTTCCATCCGTCAGTTTTATGGCATCCAGTGAATTTGACGAATATTTTTCCACTTGTATCCGATTTGTCGTACTGGAAGCTGCCTCCGCCATAAGATATACATTTTTGTCTTGGATATAGCTTTTCATATCTGATAGACTCTGCCCATTGTTATAGATAATCCCTGTTTCACTATCAACATACATTTCCGACGCACCTGAAATCATTGCCGCATCGCCAAAGGTAGAATACGGAGATACTCTGGGATTTTCCTCGCAATACTCCACCTTGATATCATCAAGATAAACATCTATATCGCGTGTATTACTTGTATTCATATCTCTGACTTGGAAGTTTAAACGCTTAACACCGTAAACCTTATTAAACTTTACGCTTAAATCCATCCCCTGCACAACCAAATATCCGTTCATATAAATATCCAAGGTATTAGCTGTTTTGTCAAACACATAGTCATAATTTACCCATTTGCCGGCAGACATTGGAACTTGATAAGTCACATTTAAAGTACCCCTATATCCTTGATTGTACCAGTGAAGCAACTCAAATTCCTTGTCATTATCTCCGGAATTAGCTTTATCTGCCATAAACTCAAATGTCACATTCAGACCGGCACTCTTTTCTCCGGATACTGAATCAGGTGTCGCCGGGTCTTGTGCCGCACTGAAAGCAATATGCAGATATCGCTCAGAGTCATTCATCGCAGTTGTATTTGAATCTGCCATCACTCTGTTATGCACGCCATTTGTTGAATCAACATAACAATCTCTGTCATCAGTCCACGCACCTAACGCCGAGCCATCCGGCATTGCTCCGTACTGATTGCTGAATTTTGTATTGATATGAAGTGATTTATCTTCTGCTGCTCTGCTGTATGCGCCCGACTGCAACTCATATTCCGTTTTTGTATAGTCACTTAAATCCTTATAGAACAGTTTTTCTGCAAATCTGGCGTTTGCAATAGCACTATCGTTCCATGAATCATATTTGTCAAAATTTTCGGAGTATATTACTCTATTGTCTGAATCGCTTAAGCTAACCGTTACAGAAACTTCTGCTGTTTTGTCAGATTCATCGTTTCCTGATACTGCCGTAATATAATAACTATGGGTAACCCCTTCTGCCATATCAGCACTATCAGTGTACTGATATACATCAGTTCCTAACTCTATCAATTCAGTTCCGTCGCGATATATCTTATATCCTGTTGGCGTGCCTACACTTGGTTTTTCCCATGTTAATTTAACTGCCAACTTCTTGGCAATTTGTACAGCTTTAAAATTCTCCGGTATGCTTATAACACTCAACGGGCGGATAAATTCAGACACATCATGATTCGTTAATATTTCGCGAAGCTGATAAGTATGCTCTGCTCCGGCATCCGGTCCTTCATCTGTATAGCTTGTTTCATCTGCAGCAAGCTGAGCTATTCTTGTTCCGTCCCTAAAAATTTCAATGCCTGTACAATTCGCCGATTGTCCTGTCCAACTAAACGAAACGCTGTTATCCGTAACACTGGAATCCACCGGCTTTATCGTTGTTGCAAGCGGCTGTCTTACCTCATAGCGATATGTAAAGCCGCCGTCTTCTACAAATAAAATCGGATTTACTTCTCTTCCATCGTCCAGTTGTCTTGCTGATAAGGTTTCCGACTCATACTTTTCAAAATCAGTCGTTGCTTTTCTATTTGTTACAGTATTACCACTTTTTTCAGTAACAAGATATACATTTTTTGTGTCTTCACTTTCACCGTTTATGTAGCCTGCCATATCGGTCAAAGTCTGTCCGTAGTTA